>CAYHWX010000158.1:0-6833 GCA_964360245.1 uncultured Vicingus sp. | reverse complement strand
ATACTCTCATTCTTACGTGGCCAATGGTCTCAGTCTTAGATGGCCAAACACACTAGTTGATTATTGGATAAGATTAGCTCGTAAAATTCATGGGGTTTTATGGACAGATTGCACAGCACTCTTAGAAACTCCTAAAATTTTTGCAATGGCTCGGATTGATAACCCTTGGCCTTTTAGTTCTCTTATTTTTTCTCGCAAATGTTCTGATATGGTTGGCCGGCCCAACTTTTGGCCACGCTTTTTAGCGGCAATAAGCCCGGCCCTCACTCGTTCGGCCAAGATTTCACGCTCGAAGGCCGCAAACGCCGAGATAATAGCAAATAGAACTCTTCCAACAGGTGTGCCAGTGTCGATGTTCTCGGAGTAAGAGATAAAATCAATTCCCAAGGATTGGAATTCCTCTAACGCAGTGACGAGATGTTTTGTACTCCTTCCAAACCTGTCGAATCGGAAAACTAAGATCGTATCAATTTTGTGCTTTCTGGCATGATCCATTAATTGTACTAGGCCAGGTCTCTGATCCGTTTTCCCTGAAATGCCTTTATCAATGAATGTATGGATGATCTCCAGGTTCCTTTGTTCAGCATATTGCCTGAGAGCAGTGAGCTGTGAGTCGACTGTTTGTTCTTGGGTGGATACCCGTGCATAAATTGCAGTCCTTTTAAGTTTCTTTTCCACCTAGTGCCTTGTTGATCTCATCTCTAATTACTTCCCTGAGTGAGTTAATAAAGAATTCTTTTCTTGTATCCTCTGCCTTGGCCTGTTCTCCAAAAAGAAGAGCGCTGATGTTGCTAAGGCCCATGCGTTTTCTCAAGGCCTCAAGGGCAAGTAAGTTTTTGTGTGTGAGATGAAGTCCTCCGCCTTGTCCCCATGAAAAGAGTGTGCTCGTCGGAAGCCCGATATCTTTTGAAATTTTTTGGTAGGTAAGTTTGTTGTTTTTTAAAAAGGCCTGTAGGTGGTGAGATATTTTAATCTCCATTTTCACCTTGATTTAGAAAGAAGTTGATAGGTGGAGTATATGAAAGTGACCTTGTTTTTCAAAGGGATTTAACTTTTTAAAATGCAATTTTCCCTATGAAAAGCATAATAACACATATGGTCTAGCCAAGGACGCGATGAGTCCTTCTGTGAGTGTTGGACAAATTTCGCGAAAGCTGCTTTCGCATGACTGAAGGGGAGATCATGGTAAAGAGTATGAGAGTGTAAGCACCAACGTAAAATAGATAAAACAGTGTTTTACATTTTCTTGGTGCCTCCCTAGGAAGATCAATGTCTTACTCCACTTTTTACTCTGAGATTATCTTGAAACAAGTCATAATCAATACCCAAAAACAGTGCTTTGTTTCAGTTTCGTTTCAGTTTGATTTGCCATTGTTTCAATCTGTTTTACACTTGTTTTGGTTTTGTTTCACTTTGGCAAATCAGGAAGTGAGAATTTCAATTCGAGGGCCGGGTCATTAGGTGAATTACGTTGATGATTTCAGAACATTGGGACAAAAAAGTCGGATATTCTCTTCGTCATAGTGATTAAAATTTCAATGTCAGTTAGAATGTATCACATTCAATAAACTTTTGTGATTTATGGAAAGCAACTCAGGCTTTCGTAGTTCAATGAAGAGGGAAGCAAAATGCCAGTCCTATTTGAAAAACTTAACATCGAGTATCAGGAATACAGCTTCACGATTGAAGCTGACTTTGAAAGAGTCGTGATGAAACTTTCAAATCAAATCTTTGGTCCAGATTCGGTTTACTTTAATGTCAAAAAGAGAGTTAAAGGCAAAGATATCATTTCCATCCCCGATGGATACGTCATCGATTTTGCAGATCCCAATAACCCACGACTTTTTGTCGTTGAAAACGAAATAGTGAGTCATGATCCTTTCAAGCATATTGGAAATCAGATGCTTCGATTTGTGGTTTCATTTGAAGACGCCAGGGCCGAAATTTGGGATATCCTGATGCTTGAGATTCAAGGAAATAAGGATGTGCTGAAGCTGTTGGAGCAGGCGGTTAAAAAAAGTAGCTTCAGAAATGTTGACGATTTTCTCAATAAAGCTGTCTACTCTGAATTTAGCGGTGTCGTTGTTATTGATGAAGTACTGCCTGAGTTGACGCGGGTCCTTGAAAAGATAAATGCCAATATCAGTGTGCTAGAACTTAGGACCTTCCAGGCCGAGGATGGTTCATTTTGCTATCACTACGATACTCTCTATGAAGAGGAAAAAGCTGGCGTTGCAAATATTTCTGGCCCACAAACATACAAGACACCGGAAGAACGTAAACACTATATCGAACGCCGCGCCCAGTGTGACACAGTCATAGTCCCAGCTCAAGAAGACGGGTTTAATCGTGTTTTTTTGAAAGAAAATCGATGGCATGCTATCAGGATCGGTGCCGCAATGAAGAACAAGATAAAATACATTGCAAGTTATCAGGTCGCGCCGATCAGTGCCGTTACTTATATCGCGGAAGTAAAAGAGATTCGCCCATACAAAGATACTGGAAAATATGAAGTAATTTTCACCGGCCCGGCGAAGGAAATTACTCCCATAAAACTGCGCGAGATCAAATACAAACCACAAGGTCCGGTCTATTCGAAATATGAAAAACTTATGAAAGCAAAATTTCTTGAAGACGCATTGGGAGAATAACAGTGAAAAATTCCTTGCACCGTAATTGTACACATAAACAACAAGATGAATTGAAAATTGCCGTAATTGGCTGGGGTTCCTTGGTTTGGGATAAGAGAGATCTAAGTATCAAAGAATCTTGGTATGAAGATGGTCCTTGTTTACCCTTGGAATTTTGCCGACTGTCGTCATACGGAAAATCCAAAGAAAGAGTGACACTGGTAATTGACGAAAAAGGCAGTTTTTGTGAAACGCTATGGGCAATCTGTACGCACACAAATATGCAAGATGCGATCAAGAATTTGAAAGATAGGGAGGGTACCCCTCCCAAGAATATCCATTCGTATTGTAGGCAAGCTATACCAAAGACAAAAGTAGAAGAAATAATTGCTGAGTGGCTTAAAGCGAAGCAGGAAGTAGACGAAGTGATTTGGACCGGACTTTCTTCGAACTGGCTCGAATTGAGAGGTACCCCTTTCTCCATCGAAGATTTTTTGTCTTATATCTCTTCAAAAGAACATGATCTAACCCATATTAGGAATTACATAGATAAGGCGCCCAAGCAGATTAAAACCCAAGCTAGGTCTGCCTTTATAAACAAAATCGGCTCGATCGACGCAAATAGGACGACTAAATGACAACAACTCCAGCAATTGATTCTATTAATGCATTACTCCAAGAGTATCGTCGAAAAATATCGAACCCTAGAGACCTCGGTACAAGTTTTGAAAAACTCATCAAGCGCTATTTGGAGCTTGACCCTCTTCATCAGTCTCGATTCAAGAATGTATGGATGTGGCGTGAGTGGCCACTTATGTGGGGGCCAGACTGTGGGATTGACCTTATTGCAGAAGATTTCGACGGTGAATTCACTGCCATTCAATGCAAATTCTACCTTCCTGAATATCAAATTCAAAAAAAAGACATCGATTCTTTTTTTACGGAGTCAGGAAAGACTTTTAAAGTGGATGGCAAGCGTACCTCATTCATTCAAAGAATCATCGTATCCACATCAGATAATTGGAGTGAGCCAGCGGAAAAGGCCCTTGAAGGCCAAACGATCAATGTCATTCGCATCCATGTCCGCGATCTTGAACAAAGTCCCATTGATTGGTCTAAGTTCAGTTTTGAAAAACCTGAAAAGCTCGTTCTCAAGGCCAAGAAAACCGTCAGACCTCATCAGCAAGAGGCCATAACGGAGATTTTAAAAGGATTTAAGTCTGGTGATCGCGGCAAACTCATCATGGCGTGTGGAACTGGCAAAACTTACACTGCGTTGAAACTGGCAGAACATGTTGCGCAGAAAAATGGCGTCGTTCTCTTTTTGGTACCATCCATTTCCCTTATGTCTCAAACACTTCGAGAATGGACCGCTGAATCTGAGAAACCATTTCATGCTTTTGCAGTTTGTTCTGACAGCAAGATCGGGAAAGACAATGAAGATATATCGAAACATGATTTAGCAATCCCTGCTAGCACCGACACGACATCGCTTCTCAAAGGGATTGAACGTCTTAAAAAAGACAAGAATATGGTTGTTATTTTTTCAACATATCAATCCATTGATGTTGTAAGCAAAGCGCAAAAGAAAGGCCTCCCTGAATTTGATCTTATTATTTGCGATGAGGCCCACAGAGCTACAGGAGTAACTCTCGCAGGCAAAGAAGAGTCTCACTTTGTTAAGGTGCATGATCAAAAATGTATCAAAGGTAAAAAACGTCTTTATATGACTGCCACTCCACGAATTTTTGGGGATGCCGCAAAAACAAAGGCCGATGAGGCCGGTGCAGTTCTTTGCTCAATGGACGACGAGACACTTTTTGGTCCCGAATTTCATCGTCTAGGATTTGGAAAAGCAGTGGGTGAAAATCTTCTGACTGACTACAAAGTTCTTGTTCTTGCAGTAGATGAAAGTATCATTGATCCAAAATTTCAAAAAAGCTTTGCAAATGAGGATAAAGAACTACCTTTAGAGGATATTGCAAAGATCATTGGCTGTTGGAACGGTTTATCTAAGCGATTTGTCGGTGAAGAAGCAATTGTTGAAGATGCAAATCCCATGACCAGGGCTGTAGCTTTTAATCGAACAATTAAAGATTCTAAGCATATCGCCGCCGTCTTTCAAAATGTTGTTCAAGAATATATTAAAAAGAACCCTGCCTCCGATGCCATTCTTCGTTGCGAACTTGCTCATGTTGATGGAACTTTTAATGTTCTTATGCGAAATGCAAAACTCGATTGGCTCAAGGAAGACGCACCTGAAAACACTTGTCGCATACTAACCAATGCTCGGTGCCTGGCAGAAGGGGTCGATGTGCCTGCCCTCGATGCCGTTTTGTTCCTAGATCCCAGAGATTCAATGGTGGATGTCGTTCAGTCAGTCGGCCGCATAATGCGAAAGGCTGACGGGAAGAAATATGGATACGTTATTCTGCCTATCGTTATCCCCTCAGGAATTCCGCCTGAGGAGGCTTTAAAAGACAATAAAAAGTACAAAGTTGTCTGGCAGGTTCTTCAAGCCCTAAGGGCACATGATGATCGCTTTGATGCCGAGGTAAACAAGATTGAACTCAATAAAAAACGTTCCAAGAAAATACAAGTAATTGGTGTTGTAAAACGCGATATGAATGCCGGCGATACAGATTCAGGTGCAACTGAAAGTTCGCAAGTATCAATGGACTTGCCTGAAATTGAAGAATGGAAAGATGCCATTTATGCAAAAATCGTTATCAAGTGTGGCACACGACCCTATTGGGAAAACTGGGCGTCCGAGGTTGCAAAAATTGCAAAGAAACATATTGAACACATTAAGAAACTTCTCAAATCTCAAGAACAAAAACCCAAGAAGGCCTTTGAAAATTTTTTAGATGGCATCAGACAAAATATAAATCCCTCTATCTCTGAAGCTGACGCTATCGAGATGCTTTCACAACACCTTATTACTAAACCTATATTTGACGCCTTATTTGAACACTACTCCTTCTCTGAAAAAAATCCCGTTTCCCAGTCGATGCAATCAGTTCTCAAGGTCCTTGAGTCTGAAACATTTAAAGAAGATGCAACAAAGCTCAAGTTATTTTATGAGAGCGTTAGAATGCGCGTAAAAGGTATCAATACCACTGAGGGGCGGCAAAGAATTATGATGGAGCTTTACGATCGTTTCTTCAAGGTTGCGTTCCCAAAAATGGCTGAACGCTTGGGGATCGTTTACACTCCTGTTGAGGTCGTAGACTTTATTATTCGAAGTGTTGAAGCAGTTCTTCAAGATGAATTTAGCCAGAGCCTGTCAGATAAAGATGTTCACATTCTTGACCCATTCACAGGTACAGGTACTTTTATAGTGCGACTTCTGCAAAGTGGGTTAATAAAAGAAGAGGACAGGAAACGTAAATTCACGCATGAACTTCATGCTAATGAAATTGTTCTCCTGGCCTACTACATCGCGGCCATTAACATCGAAGAAACCTTCCACAGTAAAAAGGATGGTGAATATATTCCGTTTGATGGGGTTGTTCTTACTGACACTTTTCAGCTCACAGAGGTTGAAGTTCAATGCAGTCTTGAGTCAGCCCTACCAGAAAATAGTGAGAGAGTAGAAAAGCAAAGGAGAAATAAAATTAATGTAATAATCAGTAATCCTCCTTATTCTGTTGGCCAAAAAGATGCAAACGATAACAATCAAAACCTTGTATATCCTAGACTGGATAGCAAAATTAGGGATACTTATGCTAAAGAATCAACCGCTACTCTTAAAAATAGTTTGTATGATTCCTATATCCGAGCGATTCGTTGGGCCACAGATCGAATCGACGGAAATGGCGTAATTGGATACGTTACTAATGGATCATTCATTGATAGCAATGCGGCTGATGGCCTTCGCAAAACACTAGGTAAGGAGTTTTCAAAAATCTATTGTTTTAACCTTAGAGGTAACCAAAGAACATCAGGTGAACTGTCTCGCCAAGAGGGCGGCAAGATCTTTGGCTCGGGGAGCAGAACTCCTGTGGCAATTACAATCTTTGTAAAAAACGCTAAATATAAAGGCCCCTGTGAAATTTACTATCACGACATTGGGGAATATCTTTCACAAGAAGAAAAACTTAAGATTATTCGCGGCTTTAGTTCAACCAAAAATATTCAGTGGCAAAGACTTCAACCCAATATTGAAGGAGACTGGATAAATCAGCGCAACCCTGAGTTTGA
>CAYHWX010000157.1:0-6849 GCA_964360245.1 uncultured Vicingus sp. | reverse complement strand
GGTCTTTTTCTGCGGCTTCTTCCCGGCAATTTTATAAAAAGTAAGATTAGTGATATAAATAAGTCTAATAAAGCGGCAATGTCTATTTTCATCCATGGGAATTTGATTATCATATGCCTGCTACAAATCTCTCAAAATTTAAGATGAGGGTTCAATATTTCAGAACCGATACGGTTAGAGAAAAATTTAAGCTATTATTAGATGCCTTTGCATTTTCTCCAGTAAAAGATATCTTAGGGATTACAGAATCTTTACGAGATGAATAAACGTTTTTTTGCTTTAAGTATGATCTTTTTACTTATTCTTGCTTGTTATGCCAATTTCGTTGGTAATTTTAATATGAGCAGGTCTTTTATGTTCGATCCCGTATATTCTTTGTATTCCGATGCCGTCAACTTCTATTTTCTGCATGGTATTCACGATACGACATTGCTAAAAAGCGATCTTTTAGTCGGATCGATTAAAAGCAATTGGCATATTATCGAGTGCGGAAATCTCTTTTTAGCCGTACAGCTTTTTCTTATGAATTTCTTTTCATTAGCTATAGTAATAAAAATAGTTTCAATACTGCTATGTTTTGTTTTTAGTATCCTTATATATAGGATAGGGAATCATTTATATTCAAATATTCAAGCGATTTTTCTTATGTGGATGTTGCTTGTTTATTTTCTTACCATGGATTCTTTTTATGGTGGGCAAGGCAGGGGATTTGGCGTATGTATCCTATGCTTGTTTTTATTATTGTTAGTTAAAAAAAAGTTTTTTCTCCTCCCTATATTGCTACCTTTTGTTTTCTTATTTTATCCATCGATTATACCTATGCTCTTTGTAATGTGTCTCTTGGTTCCTGTTTTCTTCAAAGACGCATTCAAGACACCGCGTGCTTTCGGACAGTATTTGAGCATGCTTGTAATATCAATGATGTTAACTGTTCAGTTTATTCTTAGTAGCTATTTTATGCAGCATGTTTTGACAAATATAAGAGTTTTCCAAAGCTATAAATTTGCACAGGTAGGCACTATGTCAGGAAATTTAAATATTTTTCAAATCGCCCTATATTATATCCTCAATATTAAAGAACATAGCCTCTTATATACGTATTCTACTATTTTTATGATGATAGTATGTGCTGGAATGGTGCTTAGGAACCTAAAAAGCGTATTATTGGTTCCGAGGGTATTCTGGCTGATGCTATTGGCATCCATACTGGCTTTTATGATAGTGTACCCTATTAATCCGACCGTTGCCTCGCGGCAAACTGTATTTACCATTCCGCTCTTTGCCGTCGTCTTTTTTGCCGTGAATATATTTGGTATGTTCAGGAATAACCACAAATATTTACTCATGGTATTGATACCGTTTCTCATAACATTTATTGTTTTACATCCCAAGTATAATGATATAAGAAATTTCAGAGAATTTAAGCAGGCGTATATCAACATGAGTTCACTGCCAAAAGACGTTTTGATAGCCGGCTATCCTAAAAGCCGGCTGATAAGGACAATACCATTCTTTTCCCGAAGGGCTGTCTTTTATGTTGACAAGTATCGTGATATATTGCTTGGTTTTTACACTCTGGAAGAATTGGAGAGGCGGCGCCAAGAATTGATTGAAGCACTTTATGCCGACTCCTTAGAAAAAGTAAAAGTATTCGTCAGGAAGCATAAAATAACTTATTTTGTCATTGAAGACTACCTATATGACAATCATTTCATTGAGTCATTTAAAAATTCAAAATTTCCTGAAGACAGGCAGACATACGCTTTTATCAAGGGTGCAAAGAAGCAGGGCGATTTTGCCTTATTTGAATTTGCTAAAGTTAATTATGATTCCAAGCTAACGTATCCTAGAGGCGAGATTTTTGTTATCAATGCAGCTAAAGCGCTTGTCGCTCATGCGGGCAGTCAATAAGCAAAACTCGATATTTTACATCTTGGGCTTGAAAATAATATATTTAACGTTGCAGGAAGGATTCGCCTTCTTTTATTCTTCGTGGTTTAGCTGCGAGGTATATTTTTGGATTGTCAAACGGAAAAAAACATTTTAAAGAATTTTGAAAAGCGTATTTTCATCGTGACTATTAGCTTATTTTCATTAATTGTATCTTTTGTTTGTCAAAAAGATGCAGTGTTTGATAAGTATACAATTAATGATGATGTTAATCAATACATATTCCCTTTTTATAGAATACAGGATCAGCATCTTTTTCAAAATGACATTCTTACCGAATATTCTCTGAGGCATAACGCGATAGGAGTTGTTGTTATCTATAGTTTCTGGAGTAAATTCTTTGACTCCTTATTGCTTTCAAAACTATTGCCGTTTATTCTTTGTTTTTTATCAGCAATGTATGTTTTCCTTATTGGTGATAAATTATATTCTGCAGTTGTAGGCTTTTTGTCGTCTTTTATGTTCATAGGATATTCTTGGACTTTCCATTATTTTTCAGGAGGGCACGCAAGGGCGTTTGCCTTTCCTTTATTACTATCTTTTATTTATTATTTTATAAAAGACCGCTATATAGTATTAGGTGGTATTCTTTTTTTACAAATTCTTTTTTACCCTCCCATAGCACTTATATCAATTTTTGCGCTTTGCATAGTATTGTATAATTCCAAAAGGCTAATGTTGTATAGAGCAGAAGAAAGCGCGAGATTAATTTTTTTTACTTGTGTAATCTTAGCCGGGCTTTCTATGTTATGCTTTATGTATATGATTCCTGATAATTTTATGGGTCCCCTTGTTAGTTTAAGGGAAATCGTTTCTATGCCGGAATTCTTTAGCGGTGGCAGGACTCCCTTTTTTGTTACTCTGCATGAATTGGTAACTAAAAAGAGTATTATGGGGCGTGTAATTGGATTGCCCATTGATATTTTTCCTACAAAGTTTTTATTATGCAGCTCGGTCTTAGGGTTATTTTTAATGTTTAAAAAGAAAATAGTCGTAAATACAATATTGAATAGCTTCTTGATATCGAGTTTACTTTTGTATGTTTTATCGTGGGTGTTATTACTAAAATTTTTTTATCCTGGCAGATATTTAAAGTTTGTCCTACCTGTTTATTTGATTTTTCTTACCTCACTGACTATTAAAAAATGTATTGTTGAGAAATTTAGCCGTAAAATATTTATAAAATTATTTATGCTTATAACGCTGATAGCGTTTATTTTCTTCCCTTTCTTAAGGAAGGACCTCGTTACTTTTAAGAATAAAGGACTCTATAAATTTTTATCGACATTACCTAAAAACTCTCTTATAGCTGGACATCCTTCTCTAATGAATGAAATCCCATTATTTTCAAAGAGAAAAGTTTTTATTCAACAGGAATTATCTTTGCCTTTTCATAATAATTATTATCAAGAAATTAAGCGGCGTACCTATGCTTTCTTTGAGCTCTATTATTCAAGCGATGTGGAAGTAATAGAAAATATTTGTAGAGTTTATAAAATAGACTATATTGTGGCCAAAAAAGAGCATTTTTGTAGTTCTTATTTAGATAAGAGTAATTTTTATATTGAGCCTTTTAATGACAAAATAATGGAGGTCATTTTAAAAAATCGAGGAAAGGGGTTTAAGTTGATCGGTGTCTTTCAAAAATACAAAGTATATGAAGATAACGATTTTATTGTAATAAATATCGCGGTATAAAGAGGGTAAGCAATGCAGAATATTTTTACAATTGACCTTGAAGACTGGTATCAGACAGAGTCCTATAGGTCTAAAATAAGCATATCCTCATGGGATGCCCAACATAGTAAATTACTTGAATCCACGCTAGAAATGCTCTTTATCCTGAGAAAATATAATACGAAGGCAACTTTTTTTATATTAGCTTACAATGTCAAACGGCATAAGGAAATTATCAGTCTAATAAAGAGAGATAATCATGAGATTGCTTTACATGGTTATTATCATAATTTGGTTTTTCGGCAGAAACCTTTGGAATTCAGAAAGGAGGTAGAATACTCAAAAAAATTGCTTGAAGATATATCTAGAACAAAAATAATTGGTTTTAGAGCCCCTAATTGGTCGATATTTCCTTCGTGTTCATGGGCTCTGGAAATACTAAGAGATTTAAATTTTTTGTATGATTCAAGTATGAACGAAGGTATTTTTAAAAGAAATAAGTATAAAATCCCAAAGGACCTATTGGAAGTACCCAGATCAACAATTGATATCTTATATGTTTCAATGCCGTTTGCAGGTGGATTTTTTTTGAGAGCGTATCCATATTGGCTTACACGTTATCTTATTAGGCGCAAAAATTATAAAAACGAAGAAGCGCTTGTTTATACGCATCCATGGGAGATAGAAAATAAGCAAGTATTGCCGCGATTATCTTTTCTAAATGAAATTAAGAGTAGTTTTCGCCTGTCATGTACAAGGAATTATTTGCTTAATTTGTTAAAGGATTTCAAATTCAATTCAATAAAGAACATATTTTTCAATCAAAATAATGATAAAACGTGAAGACCTTACGATAATAATACCGGTTTATAACGAAGAACAGACTATCGAGCAAGTATTAATTGATGTGCAAGAGAATTACTATGGTTCTGAAATCATTGTTGTTGATGATGGTTCAACAGATAGTACGAAAGATAAACTTAAGAATTTTAATATAAAGGTTGTTTCTCATCATAATAATAAAGGCTATGGCGCAGCGCTTAAGACGGGAATTCATATTGCGGAAAATAATATCATCGCTACAATTGATGCTGATGGGCAACATGATGTAAAAGACATAAAACTGTTATTGCCGCACATCGAATTGTTTGACATGGTTGTGGGGAGAAGGATAGAGAGATTTAACAGTAGTTTGTGGAGAAGGGTTGGTAAGTATATTTTAAATATAGCTGCAAACAAAGCAGTTGGTTTAAATATTCCTGATATAAATTCAGGCTTGAGAGTTTTTAAAAAGGATATTCTAATAAGATATCTTGCTTTTGTTTCCGACACCTTTTCTTTTTATACAACTAGCACTTTAGCTCTTTTATTTAATATGCATAAGATAAAATATGTCCCCGTTGTTATAAGACCGCGAAAAGATAAAAGTAAGATCTCAATGCGGTCTGGAATAATAAGCTTGAGTAAAATATTAATTTTGTCTTTAATTTTTAAACCCGCGAGGGGAGTGCTATTAATTCTCTATA
Organism: uncultured Vicingus sp.; assembly: GCA_964360245.1. Lineage (GTDB taxonomy): Bacteria > Bacteroidota > Bacteroidia > Flavobacteriales_E > Vicingaceae. The sequence goes on along the minus strand of CAYHWX010000157.1, from coordinate 1,696 downwards.
TGGTATTTATTAACTTACTCTTAGTAGAACTTTTTTTAATAAGGAAACCCATGCATTTCATAACGTTATTAATTTTTTTAGTAATAGTAATAATAGGAGACAAGTGTTTGCAAAATAAAACGAAAGAGAAAATAATTCAAATCTAAATTATGGATAGAGAAAAAGTAATTCTATTAAATCCTTTTTCAAAAAAATTATGCATGAGAGATTACTATTGCAGTAAAATCTCTAAAACCACGTATTATTACCATCCTATAGATTTCGTTATTCTCAGCGGTATTTTATCGCAACATTTTGATGTTTTTGTTATTGATTGTATTGCAGAAAAGTTGAGTTTACGAGAAACTCTTTCTAGAGTATTAGCAATAAATCCGGATGTAATTATTTTTCTTGCAGGGATTGTTTCTATGAGGGAAGATATGTTATTTATAGAAAAAATTAAATCAGCAAGCAAGGCCTTGATGGTAGGAATAGGGGATATTTTTTTAGAACACGGGAATGAATTATTAGAAAAGAATAAATTCATAGACGCGGTTCTTTTCGATTTTACAACTAATGATATAGTTCAGTTTATTAAAAACAAAGATTTACCCTATTGTAATATTATTTATAGAAAAGAAAAGGATATCATTAATACAAAAGAATTTCATGGTTCAGGCTTGTTCTCTATCCCGATGCCGAGGCACGAATTATTTAAAAATCATAAATACAAGTTTCCGTTTGCAAGGCATAAGCCATTCGTTACGGTTATAACGGATTTTGGATGTCCTTTTAAGTGTAGTTATTGCGTGGTCAATCGTTTCGGATATAAAAAGAGAACAATTATTGAAGTTATGGATGAGCTTAAATTTATCAATAAGCTTAAAATCAAAGAAATTGTATTTAAAGATCAAACTTTTGCAGCGGAAAAAGAAAGAGCTTTTTCTCTTTGTGAAGAGGTAATTAAAAATAACATTAATATTAGTTGGACATGTTTTAGCCGGGTAGATGTGTTGGATGAGAAATTACTGTTAAAGATGAAAAAAGCAGGTTGTCATACTATTATTTTTGGAATTGAAACTTTGAACCATGAATTGTTGTCGATTTTTAATAGAGAAATCGATTTAAAAATAATAAAAGAAATGTTTACTTTATGCCGGCGTTTGTGCATCGAGACAGTTGGTACATTTATTATCGGTTTACCAGGTGATAATAAAGAAAAAATTAAGGAAACAATCGCTTTTTCAAAAAGGATAAATTGTGATTACGCTTCATTTAATATTTTTACTCCTTCCTATGGAACCGAAATTAGAAAAGAGCTGATAGCAAGCTCATTGATAAAAAATGAACTTACTATGATGGATAGTGGCATTAGTTATCCTGTAGTTGAAACTAAGAATCTTTCTCGAGCTAAAGTTTGGTCGCTTAGAAAGAAGGCCTTGAGCGCTTTTTACTTTAGACCATTTTATCTCATCAATAAATTAAATTCACCGCATAGTTTATTAGATTTAAAGGATAAATTAAGGGATTGGTTAAGCATTTTAAGAAGTTTTATTTTAGGTTAAATTGCATCTTGCCATATTTTCCTTCTGAAGCATTATCAAAAAGGGCCTAGGATGTCGTGAGGAATGCAAGCGTATGGTTTTAGAAACATATATACCAAAATATTTTTGTAGAGAATATGTAGAGGTGAAGGGAAGTTCTATCCAATTGGCTA
>CAYHWX010000156.1:0-6897 GCA_964360245.1 uncultured Vicingus sp. | reverse complement strand
CCAGAAGTTGTTACAGTTATGCTTTGTGTGGTTGCTCCATTACTCCAGTTATTATTGGAAAGAAAACTTGATGTGAGTATAACACTATCGCCTTGACAAAAAGTGGTTGGTCCACTTGCTGAAATAGTTGGTGGTGTATTAGAACCGATATTAATGGTTACGGAGTCGCTTATAGTACATTTAGTGCCTGTAACAGTAACTGCAAACACTGATGGTCCAGGACCTGGAATTACAGCAGTTGGATTTGCAATGTTAGGGTCAGAAACTGCTCCCGCTGGACTCCAATTATAAGATAAAACTACAGGAGGTGCATCACAAGTTGTAAATCTTATATTTGGTCGATTACTACTTGTTGTTACCGAAGATATTGTTGGACATACATTGGCATTATCACCTACATATCTTATTACGGAAGTATAAGGTGTTGGAGTCCAATAAGTAGATACATTTTGTATATAAGAAGCATTATTAAAACAGAATTCCATTATGATGTCAGATGTACCATCCCAATCGAACGTGTTGAAAAATGTGTGTGTATTCCATCCTGTAGTAACTACATAGTTTGGATTGGTGTAAACTGTTGATAATCCTGTTTGCCACGAAGTAATGCTAGTCAGGTTAGTGCAACCCATTTTAATTTCTACATTCTGATAATTTGTCGTACCATTATTTAAAGCTGCTACATTAAAAGCAAGTTCACTAATAGTTCCCGATTGCATACCTGCGGCTATAAGATCGGATGCTTTATATAGTATTTGATGCTTTGCTCCCCAATACCAGTTTCCATAAGGTGCTGGATATGATGTGGAGGTATTATAAGTTGCTCCTGTACCAATAGTTGCTTGATAGGGAATACCTGTACAAATAGTATTATTTGTCCCACAAGGAATAGAAGCACTTGGTTGAGGACCACTTATAATGGCATTTAATTGAACAGTATCTCCTATGCAGACTGATGTGTCAGGTATTGCGGTTACATAGTTGGTGGTATCAATATATACAGCAACAGTATCATTTCCGACACATGAAGGATTGGCTAATTCAGTAACATTTACCTGATAGATAATATTGTTATTAATGGTTGCTGTAGGGTTTGGAATGGTGGGATCTGACAGTCCGGCAGATGGTACCCAGTTATAGCTATAATTAGCAGTAGGTACGGCATCACACATGGTAAACCTAATATTAGTGCGAGTTGTAGTACGTGTTCCAGTAGTATCTAAACATGCAAGTCCAGAACTTGTTTCGGTTTTGTATAATGTGTAATATTTTGGATAAGTACTGGTGTACGTAGCAGATAAACTTGCCGTAAACCCAATGTCTGTACATATTTCTACAGCAATATCAGAAGAACCATCCCATCGATAAACATTATCTAAAACAATGGTGTTCCATCCAACCACTGGCGTAAATGAATAATTTGTTTTTACAGGAACTAAACCTTGTATAAAATAGTCTGTATAAAGTGTAAATTCTCCTTGATTAGTACAACCTATTTTAATATCAACAATACCTGGAGTTAGTGGTGGTGCTGAAGTAATGTTAAATGCCAAAGCAGTTATGTTTTTACCTCCACCTGTTGCGGCAGCTATTTCAGCTGCTGTATAAATTAGCTGAGTTTTTTTGGAAGGTAAGAGTAATCCCCCATAAAAAGGGCTAATACTACTGCTATTTGTTCCTGTTCCTACTTCCACAATAGCAGAAGGTCCTGTACAAGAATAATTAACAATACCACAAGGCTGCATAAATGATGTGGAGAGTTGTACCTGCTCTCCAGGACAAACAACATCTTCGCTAGTAGTTGCAAAAACAATAGCCGCTTCTCCATTAACAGTTACTTCTACAGAGTCTCTCATCGTACACCCAGTATTTGAAGTAACAGCAACATAATAGGTTTCAGTAAATTGAGGATTGGCGTAGGTTGTTGAGCTATTGGTACTACTCAAAGAAGGATTTGGCGTCCAAGAATACGCATAAGGAGCAAAACTAGAAGGACTACCATTTGCTTCTAGCAAAACATTTTGATTTCTACAAATAGTAGTATCATCAGTAAGTATTAAAGTAAAGTTTGGAACAACAAAAACGGTTACAGTATCTGTGTTGATACAACCAGATGCAAGATTACTTGTAACTATATAAGTTGTAGTAGCCGAAGGAGATGCTAATGGATTAGCACAATTGGTACAACTCAATCCTGTTGAGGGAGACCAATTAAATGCCGATCCACCTGTAGCTTGTAGCTGAACAGGCCCACCAGCAGGACAATAAAAATGGTTTGGTCCAGCAGATGTAGCAGTAATAACATTTACGGTATAAGTAAAGGAATTTATACCAGGTATTGGACAAGCACCATCATTAATGGTTACTACAAAGGACCATGTTCCTCCACTTCCTACTGGTGCAGTCCATGAGAAACTACTGGTTAAGGGATTAGACCCGGAGGAAGAAAAAGAAGAACCTGTTAGTACAGAAATAATGTTGGTGGTCATACTTAAACTATCCACGGCATTAGGATCAGTATAAACAGCATCGAATAAAAAATTTTGCCCTTCACACATCTCAATGGTATATGAACCGGTTTGAGTAGCCGTTCCACTAAAATTTGTAATGGTTCCACTCGATGGGTTCGGAGGGGTGTTGGAACAACTTTGTACCACAAATTGAAAATCTCTGGCAACAGTTCCAAGAGATACTCCACTAGCATTAAATTCTTCAACTTGTACCACTACTATAAAATTTCCAATCAAAGTTGGGGTAAAGTCAATTTGCCCAGTGGTATTGTTGATGGTAATACCAGGTATTGGAGCAGTTCCAGAATATCCAGCATTATAAGTAACATTGGTGGTGGCATTAATTCTGGCGGGAATTAAGGTATAATAAAGAGAATCTCCGTCAATATCTACAGCTCCTAAATTATAGGATACTGGATTATTAGCACAAATGTAAGGAATAGGTTGATTAGTAAAATAGGGAGAGTTATCACACGAATTAGTAACACTATTCATAGTAGTTTGAATATAATAATCAGGTTGTCCATTTACATTTACTGTAGTATTTCTGCAACAAAGAGTATAAGCCATCGTCCAACTATTACATGGGGCAGGAAAAGTAACCACTCCTTTATAAATATACTCTTGCATACCGGGTAAACCTCCTCCGTTACAAGAACTATTGGGTAGTTGCGAAGGACATAGCTGAGATACCTCTGTGTTACATGCTGATGCGGGAGAACAATTGGCACTGAGGTTATTAGGATTTCTGAGAGTAAGGGTCACATTAACAGGATTGGTAAGTCCACAGGTATTCGTGAATGTGATTGCTGCCGTTGTGCCAATGGTTGAGCCACTACAATCTCGATACAACTTAAGTGTAATTTCAAATTGATTTACACCTACACACGTATAGGTAATGTCTCCTCCTGAAACATGGGTTGCATTAGAAATATTACAAAAAAAGGAAAATGTAATAACAAATAGAATTTTAAGACGATTATAATTAGTTTTCATACTATTTAAGTTTAGGTGGGGTCTAAAGAAGCTGATACAATTACTATATTTTTTCATGGCTTGATTTTTTATTATAATTAAATGTTTATTTAGTGCGATAAATATTCTACACATACCATAGACGTTGAAATTAATTTACGGCTTACAAAGTATGTCGATTTTTTTACTATATTTACTCAATTTCTTACGCGTTTAAAAACAATTAAAACGCATAATAACAAATGATTTAAAGAATAAATATTAAATAAATATTACTTGAAAATAGAACTCAACAACAGTAAGGAAAGTCTCAATCGAAATCAAAAAAAAACATCCGTTAGCTAACGGATGTTTTTTTTGGCAAAATGTTAACTTTATTGAAATAACAACATTTACTCTTTAATAAGTTTTGTGACCTCCGATTTGTTATTTTCATTCATCATTAAAAAATAAACTCCTGTTGATAAACTCATTTATTTAAACAATTCCAAGTAAAGCTTAGTGATTGAGATTGTTTATCATTTGCAATAACTCCCCTCTAATTAAACCTTGCCGAAGACTTCCTTGAACCAAAAGGGTTAGGAGATATATATCGAATTGAAAGTTCAAATCCTCCTTGTCCATTACTAACTTTAGTTAATCCAGACATATTTACATCATAACTGACACCAAAGGCAAAGGATCCAGTTTCAACTAAAATAGAAGGAATAAATGCATCGGCTACTCGATAGTGTATTCCAAAGCTAAATGCTGCTCCATTAGAAAACTGCGTAAATTTTGATTTTTCTTTTAAGTTGTAGCGAAAATAACTTCCTATTACAAAGTCTATGGCTTTTTGTTGGTACCCTAAAAACCCAGATGGTTGAATTGCCAAATTCGTTCCACTGATACCAAATGAGTTCATGGTATGTAGCACGTACCTAAATTTTAAATTATCATTAGTTTGCTCTAAAAATGAATATTTAGGGCTAGATACATGGTGAACAGACAGACCAACATTCACTTTTTTACCATTGTATCCATTGTTACTCATTACTTGAATGGTAGTATTATCTCCGTAGGTATATGAAACTCCAACTGAAAAATCGGGTTCAAAAAAAGAAGTATTTTGAAACACTTCACCAGATGAAATAGCATCGTTGTATCCTGAATTATCAAATTGACTATCAAATTGCATTTTGGATTCATTTATACCACTCTGCATAAATCCACCTTGAAGACCCGCAGAGAGAAAGCCTTCTTGATTTAACCTAATATGATACGCTAAGCTTATATTTAAAGTAGTTAAGCCCAAACTAATATCTCCTGCTTTATCAGTATATGCAGAAAGACCAACCCCAAAAAAATTATCTTTTCTATCTCTTGGGTTAATTTGAGTATCAAAAGAAAAACCATAAGATTTATATGGTGATGTAACACTTCTCCATTGGTCGCGATAATTGATAATAGCTCGTTGGTCACCATTAAACTTTCCAGCTTGTGATGGATCTAACTGCAAGGGTGTCATTGTATATTGAGAAAAATGTATATCCTGCGCAACACAGTTCAAAGTTTGAAGCTTAAAGCTTAAAGTTAGCATTGCAGCTATAAGTGTAATTTTAGTTATCTTTTTCATAATATTAGTCGTTAGTCATTAGTATGTTTTTATTTAAAATTCTCACATTTCTACACCTATACATTTTCAACATTACCTTACTACACTCACATTACCACTTTCAGTAAGCCTTTTATGGTTGTCGAAAGTTACTTCCAGCACATACACAAATACAGCAGTGTTTTGTTCGGATCCTTTGTATTTTCCATTCCATCCTTCATTCATGTTAGTCGTTTCAAACACCTTGTTCCCCCATCGGTTGTATATCATAATGTGCATGGATTGAATGCCTTTTCCTCTTACAAAAAAGATATCATTGTTATCATCTTCGTTGGGTGTGAATACATTGGGTACATAAACAAAAAAGTCGCAATCAATTTGTAACTCAACTACATCTATGGATTCAGTTTTTGTACAACCTGAACCATCGTTTACGATTACGGAATACGTTCCAGCAGGCAAATTGCTGATGATAGAATCAGTACTTCCTGTATTCCAACTATAAACAACAGGCGAATTAGTGGAGGAAGCAACAGCAGTTACGCTGCCTATTTGTTCTCCACAGTTGTCGTCTGCTTTAATGAGGGTGAGTTGTGGGGCAGGGTTGATGGTTAAATCGGTAATGATGGTATCGCAACTATTTATTATATCAGTAAACACTCCAGTAGTGTTGTAAATATTACTTCCTACTATTACGGTAAATCCCTCACATTCGTTAAAAGTTTGGGTAGTGGTATTCGGTATAATAATGGTTAAGTCAGTAGTTATAATACTATCGCAACCCATGCTATTAGTTAAAGTATCTGAAAACACGCCAGTTGTAGAATAGGTGTTGGTTCCAACTGTAATAATAAAACCTTGGCATTCAGTATAGGTTTGGTTTGAAGAAGATACTGGATTTACTGTTAAAGTAGTGGTTATCACACTATCACAACCCATATTACTTCCTCCAATAATAGTGTCGTTGTAGTTTCCTGCAAGAGTTTGGAAAGATCCGCCCAACATAATGCTATCACCTTGGCAGATAACAATATTTGTAGTGCTAGTCGCAATTGGATTCACTGTTAAAGTAGTAATTATCACACTATCACAACCCATATTATTTCCTCCAATAATAGTGTCGTTGTAATTTCCTGCAACAGTTTGGAAAGAACCACCCAACATAATGCTATCACCTTGGCAAATAGCAATATTTGTAGCGTTAATCGCAATTGGATTTACTGTTATTGTTATAGTTGTATCATCTGAACCAATAGAATCTGTTATTTGTAAAATAATGTTATATATTCCTGAATTGTTAAAGACAATCGTGTGTGGTCCTTGGGTGTTTGCAGAAATAGGTGTTCCTCCATTAAATGTCCAACTCCAAGTAGTTATTCCCATACCTGTACTGTTATCAGTAAACGTGATACTTTCTCCTACACAAATATTATTTGTAGAAGTGGTAAACGATGCAGTTGGTTGTGTACAGTTGTTTACTGTAATTGTTACAGCATCGGTATTGCTACAACCATTTCCATCTATTCCTGTAACGGTATAGGTTGTAGTGGCTACTGGTGTAAAGGATATGTTATCGGTTACTCCATTATCCCATACGTAACTTATTGCTCCACTTCCTGCTAAGGTTACTGAAGTTCCTGTGCAAACGGTTTGGTCTGCTCCTGCATTTACTGTTGGGATAACATTAACTGTTATTGTTCCTGTAGCTGTTGCTTGAACACACGTTCCTGTAGTAGTCACCGTATAATTGAATGTACCAATTGTTGTTGGTGTTCCACTTATTGTAAATATTCCTCCTGCATAAGAGCCTGTTACTCC
>CAYHWX010000155.1:0-7204 GCA_964360245.1 uncultured Vicingus sp. | reverse complement strand
AACGAATGAGAGATCAAGTATTTCCCGTCAAATTGCAGAGGCACGCGACAAAGGCGATCTCTCTGAGAACGCTGAGTATGATGCAGCGAAAGATGCCCAAGGCTTGTTAGAACTCAAGATCTCTAAGATGGAGGACCTACTGGCCAATTCAAGGCTTATCGACAATTCTAAAATGGATAAGTCAAAAGTTCATATTCTTTCTATAGTAAAAATTAAGAACCTCGGAAACAACACCACTGTCACCTATGCTTTGGTCCCCGAGCAAGACGCTAATTTGAAACAAGGGAAGATCTCTGTTGATTCACCAATAGGCCGAGGTTTACTAGGCAAAAAGGTGGGAGAAAAGGCAGAAATTCAAGTTCCCTCCGGCAAGTTGAACTTTGAGATCCTGGAAATTCTTAGTTAGAAGAGCCTTGTTTGCAAGATACACTTGCTGCTAAATACTGAAACCATGTCAAGTGTTTTTTCTAAAATTAGTAGGGGAGAGATCCCGTCTCATAAAATTTCTGAGGACGATCGTTTAATTGCAATACTAGATATTATGCCCCTGGAAAGGGGACATACACTCGTTATTCCTAAGCACCAGGTGGACCTGATATTTGATTTGGAGTCTGAAGAATATGCAGCACTCTGGCTCTTTGCCCGGAAAGTAGCAAAGGCAATAGAAAAGGCTATTCCTTGTACTCGAATTGGTATTGCGGTGATCGGATTAGAAGTACCCCATGCACACATTCATTTGATACCTCTGCACAAGGAGCCAATCAATTTTTTGAAACCAAAATTGAATCCATCTTCCGAAGAATTGACTGAAGTGGCAAGGTTGATTAAAAAAGTTGGATCAGGGTTTTAATGTTCTCCCCGGATTTTCTTTCACAAATGTTTCCCATGAAGATCCCCCTTTTTGTTTTTGAATGCTGGAAGTGGTGCTCCCTTGAAAATAATGGCACAGGGCAACAGCCAGCCCATCACTGGCATCTAATAAGGTCGGCATTTTTTTTATCTTAAATAGTTGTTGCAACATAGCTGCTACTTGTTCTTTAGAAGCTGTTCCTTTTCCCGTGATGGATTGTTTTATTTTTCTAGGTGCATATTCACTTACAGGAATCTCATTTGATAAAGCTACAGCCATTGAAATACCTTGAGCTCTTCCTAATTTTAGCATAGACTGAGGGTTTTTTCCCATAAATGGAGCTTCAATAGCAAATTCATCAGGCTTATATTCGTTGATTAAATATTGAGTACGTTCAAATATTTTTTTTAGCTTTAAAAAATGAGTTTCTAATTTGTTCAATTCAATTGATCCCATTGCAATTAGACTCATATTATTATTTTTAATATGAATAATACCATAACCCATTACTGTTGTGCCAGGGTCAATTCCCAATATTATTTTATCTTTAGTCACAATAATAAAACTTAAACGTATATTGTTTGTCAATCAATAAATACTAATTCTTGAAAAAGAACCAACTATACAAATATATTAATTTACTCATCAGAATTACCATTGGTGTTTCTGCTGTTTGGTTGATAGTTGATAAATTAAAGGATAATTTTTTAGTTAACTTTCAACAGATTAATCTTATAGCTATTAATTTCAACTTAATTGTTATCGCATTATTAATGGTGTTTTTAAACTGGGGAATAGAAGCTATTAAGTGGAGATATTCGATAAGAACTGTGCAAAAAACATCAATTTTACAAGCTATTAAAATAACAATTACTGGAATTACTTTAGGATTGATAACGCCAAACAGGATAGGTGAAATTCCTTCTCGAGCATTATTATTAAATCGAAAATTGTTTAAAGAATTAACATTAAAAACATTGGTATCAAGTTTCAGTCAAGTACTAATAACGCTGCTTTTAGGAGTAATTGGGCTAATTTTTACATTCCATCAGTTTAATCTTGGAATTCACCCGATTATATTAATAGTTGGTTTAATTATAGTTACGATATTTTTATTTTTAGCTTACTTTAAAGTAAATAAGTTAGAGAAATTAGTGAATAAATTCAGCTATTTTAAAGAGAAGGAAATATTTAAAGCTTTATCAGGTTTTTCTTTTATTGAACTTTTAAATCTCCTTTTAATGAGCTTACTCCGATATTTAGTTTTTTCTTTTCAATTTTACCTGCTCTTAACCGCTTTTGGAATTCCATTAATTTCTATTCATCATATCTGTTTAATAGCTGTTTGCTTTATGTTTGCTTCTTTTATCCCTACCATATTAATTTCTGAAATAGGTGTTAGAGGAGCTGTCGCAATATCCGTGTTTGGTACTATTTCTAATTTAGAATTTCAAATAATTACGGCTTCCATTTTACTCTGGTTAATTAATGTTGCTTTACCTGCTTTAATTGGAATTATCAATCTAAAAGAAATCAAAATTTTAAAAGAAAATTGATAATTATCATCTACATATTATTAATCATAACAACAATTTATTTTTGTTCACTTTTTTTTATCATTATTGGATTTAATAAAATGAGTAAAGAGGGTGAAAATGTAATAATCAACGACACTATAAATAAAATATCAATTATTATTCCTGTTAGAAACGAGGAGGATAATATAGCTAATTGCTTAGATTCATTAACTCATCAAAACTATACTAAAACTGATTTTGAAGTTATTATAATTGACGACCATTCGACGGACAACACTAAAAATGTAATTAATAATTATTTAAAAGAGAGTGAATTAAACATCAGATTTTACCAATTAGAAAAAACTTTTAATAAAAAAGAAGCTTTAAAATATGGTATTGAAAAATCTACACATAAAATTATTGCCACTACTGATGCCGATTGTATTTTGCCAGCAAATTGGCTAAACAACATAACTTCTCAATTTAATAATAATGCAGAAATGGTATTGGGACCAGTAATGTTTAATAATAAAAAAGGATTATTAGCCGCATTTCAACTATTGGATATGCTAGCGATACAAGGTATTGAATTTGGGATGCTATTCTACAAAAAACCTATATTAAATAACGCAGCAAACTTATCCTACTTAAAAGAAAAATTTTACGCTGTTGATGGTTTCGACCGCTTCAACACTCCCTCTGGAGATGATGTTTTTTTATTAGAGAAATTTATTAAAAATAGTAAGAATGTAAAAGGATTGCTTAAGGAAGATTTTATTGTCTTAACTAATCAAGAGCATAGTTTTGCTGACTTTTTCAACCAAAGATTAAGATGGTCTTCTAAAACAAAACATTACTCTAATTATTGGCTCTTGTATTTCAGCACAATTGTTTTAGTTCAAAATATTTCTTTGATTTTCATCTATTTAGGAGCCCCGTTGGTCGAAAAATATGAGCTAATTTTTATAATCTTGCTGTTTAGTAAATGGCTTATTGATTTTATATTATTATTTTTGGTTGCTTCTATCTTTAAAAGGAGAAGAGCATTGTATTATTTTATTCCTGTTCAAATCGTTTATCCAATCTACATATTAATTATTTGGATTGCTTCAATGGTTTTAACATACGAATGGAAAGGAAGAAAATTTAATGGGCAACAAGAAAAAGGATATACATTCTAAATCGTTATCGCAAATTGCATGGAAACGTTTAAAGAAGAACAAACTTTCAATGTTTGGGCTTTTTATAATATTTTGTGCAGCAATGGTTGCTATTTTAGGTCCGATGATAAGACCTGACGGAACACCAATGTCAAATGACCAGATTATTGAAATTTCTGCAAAAAAGCCAGGATTTACTATTGATTTATTGAAAATAAAAAAGAATCAAAAACACAAGGAAACTAGTTTTTGGGATTTTGTTAATGTTGGCATCGAAAACGACTACACGACTATTCCCATTTATGATTATAATTTCGAAGGATATTATCTTGTGGTTGAAAAATATACGGGTTCAGATGTCAATAACGGACCTATCGTTAAATATAATTTGGCTGATATTGTTTTTCCTTTAGACCATAATTCAATCAAAGAATCAAATGGATTTTTAGATTTTTACTCGTTAGATGAAGGAAAGAAGCACTTACCAATTGAGGAACTAAAAACTATTGTTAAAGAAAATAACATTGTTACTGAAAAATATTATTTAGGTACTGATAAATACGGACGAGATTTGTTAAGTCGGTTAATGGCTGGAACTTGGATTTCTTTATTTGTTGGATTTATTTCTGTTTTTATTTCTATTGTCATCGGAATGACTTTAGGTGCCTTAGCTGGTTATTTTAGAGGTTGGTTAGACGATGTGATTATGTGGTTTATTAATGTGGTTTGGTCTATTCCTACTTTGTTGCTAGTGATTGCTATTACTATGGCATTAGGTAAAGGAACTTGGCAAGTATTTATTGCTGTTGGATTAACCATGTGGGTAGAGGTCGCCAGAGTGGTAAGAGGTCAGATTTTAAGCCTTCGGGAAAAAGAATTTGTTGAAGCTGGTAAAGCATTAGGATTTACGAATGTTAGAATAATAATTAAACACATCATTCCTAATGTTTTAGGACCTGTAATTGTAATATCTGCCATTAACTTTGCTGCTGCAATATTAATAGAAGCAGGGCTTAGCTTTTTAGGTTTTGGAGCTCAACCACCACAAGCAACTTGGGGAAAAATAATTGCTGAACACAAAGGATATTTAATTACAGGAAAAGCGTATTTGGCGATATTGCCTGGTATAGCAATTATATTAATGGTATTGGCTTTTGTTTTAGTTGGCAATGGAGTTCGAGATGCACTAGATTCTAAAACTGTTGATGATTTACCTCCAGTATAGAAAACTAACCATGGTAAATGAAGCCATTATTATTCGGTAAGATTTATTTCAACAACACTTTCCAAGCATTCATTACTTCTCCTTTTGTTAGCAGTTCTTTAGCTAGTTGATGCTTATCACCATTGGGAACATCATAAGCTTTAATTTCTTGTGCTGTTGGAAAAGTTTCAATGCTTCCTAAAAGACCTAAATCATTACCAGATAAAACCTTACTATTTCTAATTTCCAATGGAATTTGGTCAACCCCAACTCCTAAGGTAGTCATTGGTTTTTGGATTTCAAACATCGAATTTTTATCTGCTCTGCAATACCAGTTACCACCCATACGGCTCACCAAATCTATTTTATGTTGGTCTATCATTCCTTTTTCATCCAATACCTTTTCATTAATATGAATTCTTAAAACCTCACAAATTACCAAATTACCAGCACCGCCATTTTGCCCTAATTCAATAATGTCATTTACCTTACATTCAAATTGCACTGGCGATTCTTTAACTCGAAATGGTTGAATAGTTTCTGAAGGAATAGGAGTTAGCCCCGACTTAATAAATTCATCAACACCAGCAGCATAAGGAGAACTGGATAGCGACATTTGCTGAACGATATCATAATTCACCACATTAATTACCACTTCTTTGATTGCTTTTACATTATCAAAGGTATTTTTATTAGCTCCTGTTTTTCCACTTTTAGCAGGTGAAAAAACCAAAATTGGTGGGTTAGCACTAAATACGTTAAAAAAACTAAAAGGACTTAGGTTAGGTATTCCTTTTTCATTAATGGTGCTTGCAAAAGCAATAGGTCGTGGTCCAACAGCACCTAATAAATAATGATGCAATTTAGCAATTTCAATTTCTTTTGGGTTAATAGTTAGCATATTATTCAGTTTCAAAAATGATTAATTTATATTTTTTCATAAACAGCAAATGAATAAGAGTAGAGGTGCTTGCCATCTGCTGAATAATTAGTTTCTTTAATTTTTTTCCATTCAGAATTATTTATTTCTGGGAAAAAAGTATCTCCTTCAAAACTTTGTTTCACATGAGTAATGTACATTTTATCAATCAATTTTTTAGCTAAAGCTTCTTGATAGATTTGTCCTCCACCAATAATAAAAACTTCTGTTTCGTTATTATTTTTAGCGTAAGCGATGGCATCTTCAAGTGAATTCAACACAACAGAACCTTCTTCATCATAACAAAGTTGTTTTGTTAGTACAATATTGGTTCTATTAACAAGAGGGCGATATTTTTTATCAATAGAAATGTAGTTTTTACGACCAGTAATAACATGATGTCCAACGGTGGTTGCTTTAAAATAATTCATATCATTAGGTAAATGCCAAATTAAACCATTGTCTTTACCAATTACCTGATTTTCTGCAACAGCTACTATTAAAGAAGTAATCATTTTTGTGAGAGCCATTTTTGATATTTAGAATTTTTTTTGCCAGCATCATTCATAATAAAATATCGAGTAATTCCTTTTTCTTTAAGTACTAAAGAAATGGTTTGAATTAAATTATCTCTGCTTAATAAGATTGATATTTCGTCACCCACTTTTTTGTTTTCAATAAAATCTTCCACATCACCATTTACTCTAAATCCATCAATGGCTAAAATTTCATCGTTTACATTTAACCCGCCTTGGTAAGCAGAGGAATTTCGATTCACTTTGGTAATTGTATTTCCTGAAGTTGAAATACCTAATCCAGCATCATTATTAAGGGCGGTTTGAACAGACAATCCAACATAACCAAAAATAGTTGGGTAATCGAAAGTTTGAGTTCCATTGACATATTTTTCAAAAAAATCATCCAACTTTAAATCACCTATCTTTTCTAAAGCACTCTGCATTTCTTTATTGGTAAAACCTCTTTTTTGCTTTTCGAAATATTCGTTATACAAATATTGCATCACGTTATCTAAACTCTTGTTACCATTGGTAGCATTAATAATCATAAGGTCAAGCATGTTCGCAATAACATTTCCTTTTGAATAATAGGAAATTGTAGTGTTGTAGCTGTTTTCGTTGGGTGTGTATGCTTTTATCCATGCATCAAAACTTGCTTCAGCAGCCGACTGAACCTTATTTCCAGGTTGATTTTCGATGTTATTAATAGAGCCTGTAACTCTTCTGATAAATTCGTCTTCGGTGTAATAACCTGCTCTAAATAAGATTAAATCATCGTAATAACTTGTAAAACCTTCCATTACCCAAAGCAGGCTGGTATAATTTTCATTGTTATAATCAAATGGTCCTAATTCTATTGGTCTTATTCGTTTCACATTCCATAAATGAAAATATTCGTGAGCAACCAAACTTAAAAATCCTTTGTATTGACTTTCGCTGTATGTCCAACGATTTACCTGCAAAGTAGTAGAACTTAAATGCTCTAATCCCCCACTTCCATTTGTTAAGTTTTGAATAATAAAAGTATATTCTT
>CAYHWX010000154.1:0-7283 GCA_964360245.1 uncultured Vicingus sp. | reverse complement strand
CTACTATTCAGATAATTGTTGAACCAAATGATGATGAAATTCCAATAAATCCACCAGCAATACCAACTGCTTTTACTCCAAACAGTGATGGATTTAACGATTTGTTATTTGTTAGAGGCGGACCATTTGAAAGTTTTGATTTGAGGGTTTATAATGAATGGGGAAATGAACTGTTTATGGCTTCAGATCAAGATGAGGGATGGGATGGAACGTATAAAGGAAATGAACAGCCAGCAGGAACGTACATGTATTTATTTGAAGGAACAGCAATTGATGGAACAAAATATTCAATGGCAAGTGATTTCTCATTAATTAGATAATTACGATATGAAGAAAAAAATAACATATACACTACTTTTTGTTTTAGCAACAAATTGTTTGATTGCCCAAGATTTTCATTTATCTCAGTACGAAAGTGCCGAAATGTATTTGAATCCTGCATTTGCTGGTCAAAATATGAGACCAGACATGGATTTTAGAGCATCCACAGTTTATCGATCGCAATGGGGCAGTATGGCTTCAAAATCTTTTTCTACCACTTATTTGGGATATGACCAGAAATTTAAAGAACGATGGGGATTGGGAGCTAATCTTATCAATAACCAAGCGGGTGCATCAACTTTTAGAACATTTAATTTTATGCTTGCTGGTTCCTACAATATTATTAATGGGTCTGATAAAAAACATATCTTAACAACAGGGCTTCAATTGGGATTAATGAACAAAAGTATCAACGATGCTGGTTTAACTTTTGACCAGCAATACTCCTCTGCCACAGGAGATTTTGATCAATCAGCATTTAGTGGAGAAAACTTTCTCAACACCAGCATTTATAAGTTTGATGCTGCTTGGGGAATATTTTATAAATTTAATCCTATTGGAAAAACTTACCATCCTTTTATTGGTTTTGCTTTTTCTCATATTTCTTTACCAAGTCAAAATTTTAGTACTGATAAAAGTGTTATGCCTATGCATTGGAAAGTTAATATTGGTACCGACTGGGATATTAATGAAAAATTTACCATCAATCCTGGAATACTTTATATGTACCAAAAAGGTGCATCAGAAATTATTATTAAAACTAATTGTATTTATAAGCTAGCCAATAAAGATTATGATATAAGAGCAAATTTAGGATACCGAATAAATGACGCTGCTATTGTGGGAGTTGGAATGAGATATAAAGATTTTATTGGACAGATGTCTTACGATTATAATACCTCTTATTTGCAAAATTATACGGGTGGAAGAGGTGGTTTTGAATTGACCATAAGTTATCAAGGTGCGTTTAAAAACATAATGAAAGCACCATCATTAATTTAGTAAAATTACAACTGAATACAAGTTGAATATTTGATTTCTTCGAGTACAATCTGACTATCAATATCACTAATATTTTCTAATACTGATATCTGTTCAACTAAAAATTCTCGGTATTCTTTTACATTTGCAAATCTAACTTTAGCTAGAAAATCATAAGCTCCAGAAGTGTTATAAAGTTCAGCAACATCTTTTAATGCCAAAATATCTTCAATAAACTTTTTTCTTTTCGTATGGTTTTTTTCTTTTATAGAAATATTCATAAAAACGACAAGCCCTTTATTTACTACTTCTCCGTCTAATAAAGCAACATAATCTTTTATAACTCCCATTTTTTCTAGCTTCTTAATTCGCTCATATATTGGGGTTTGACTAAGTGCTAATTTAGATGACATTTCTTTAGCGGTTAGTTTTGCATTTTTTTGGAGAAAATCTAGGATTTTCTTATCAAAATCATCCATATAAGTTTTATTAACTAATTATATTTACAATAATAGATAAATTTACTTAATTAACTAAACCTATAAATATTTTTCTCCATTTATATTTTCTTATAGTAATTTTATCCGCAAATGTTATAAAATGGCTAAAAGGATTAAACTTTTCTCATCGTTGTCTCCAAGTAAAAAAACCCTTGTTTCAAATATGATTGAAAATGGTGAATTACAATTTATTAGTGTTAATTCGAGTGCAGATAGTAAAAAAGGTGTTATTGTAACTTTAGATGGAGATGAGTTTTTGATTATTATGGATACCATAAGAAAAATTAAACATAAAGAATTTGAAGATGAAGATGATGATGCTGAAACAAGTAGCGATGCTGAAATAGACACTGAGGCTGAAATAGATGATGAGTTAGTAATAGAAGAAGCAGATGAAGTGGAAGAAGCGGATGACATTGCTGATGTGGATGATGATGAGGATGTAGATGAGGATGATTTAGATAAAGAAGAAATTGATTAATTATTAAATAAATTATATACTATTGATGTTCCATATAGCATTTCCTATTTTAAATCTAAAAGAAACAGTAAAGTTTTATACAAAAGTTTTGAATGCTACCATTGGCAGATCATCATCAAATTGGGCAGATTTTAATTTGTACGGGAATCAAATAACTGTTCAAGTAGCAGGTAATTTTAGAAAAAAAACTCCTGTGTTAGGAAAAGAAGGAGTTCCTCTCTCTCATTTTGGTATTGTACTCGAATTATCGGAGTGGCATAAAACCAAACAACAAATGTTAGCTAATAATATTCCATTTTTAGTACCCCCAAGAATTGTATTTGAAGGTGAAGTAGGAGAACAACATACTTTTTTTGTTGAAGATCCTAATGGATATTCGATTGAATTTAAAGGTTTCAAGTCATTGGACAAGGTGTTTCAAAGTAAATAAACCTCACTAATAAGCAGAAGTTACCCTTTTATTGATTTAAAATAAACCGAAATGAAAAACAAATATTTTGACTTGATTGATCAATCCTATTACTTTCCTCAAGAGGGATTTGATTTAAAAAATGATACCCTAAGTTTTCATGGTATTTCTCTTATCCATTTAATAAAAAAATATGGTACGCCATTTCGTTTTATCTATTTACCAAAAATTGGTGATCAAATAAAAAAGGCTAGAAATCTTTTTAATAGAGCCATCAAAAAAAATGATTACAATGGCGAATACAACTTTTGCTATTGTACAAAATGCAATCACTTTTCGCATGTAATTAGCGAAGCTTTAAAGCACGATGTTCATTTAGAAACCTCTTCTTCTTTTGATATTGATTTGATTTTAAACTTATTAAAAGAAAAAAAGATAGATAAAAAAAGAACAATTATTTGCAACGGATACAAAACAAATGATTACTTAAAAAAAATTGTAGCTCTTCAAGAAATGGGGTTTTCTAACATTATTGTTGTGTTAGATAGTAAGAGCGAATTACAAAGACTAACCAGTGTAGCTGGGAAAAATAAAATGAAGATAGGTATTAGAATGGCAATCAATGAAGAACCTCAATCTTCCTACTACACCTCGCGATTAGGAATTAGACAAAATGAATTACTCGCCTTTTTTAGTGACAACATAAAAGGTAATCCGAATGTAGAATTAAAAATGCTCCATTTTTTTGTGGACTCTGGAATCAAAGACAGCCTCTATTATTGGGGTGAATTTCAAAAAGCTTTGGAAACTTATATCGACCTTAAAAAAGAAAGTAAATCCTTAGATTGTTTTAATTTGGGTGGTGGTTTCCCAATTCGAAATAATTTAGGATTTGAGTACGATTATGAATACATCATTAATGAAATTGTTAAAAATATTAAAGAAGCTTGCACTAAAGAAAAAGTTCCAGACCCAAATATTTATACCGAATTTGGTAAATATACAGTAGGAGAAAGTGGTGCAATTATTTTTGAAGTTTTAGAACAAAAACATCAAAACGATACCGAAACTTGGTACATCATTAACAACAGTTTAATGAACACCATTCCTGATGCTTGGTCTATTCATGAAAAATTTATTTTACTCCCAATTAACAAGTGGAATAACGAATATAAACGTATTAACATTGGAGGAATTAGTTGCGACCATTCCGATTATTATAACTCTGAAGATTTAAACCAAGAAGTATTACTTCCATCTTATTCTGACAAAGAAAAAGAACCATTATACTTAGGTTTTTTCCACACAGGAGCCTATCAAGATGCTATTTCTGGCTATGGTGGAATTAAGCATTGTTTAATTCCATCTCCAAAACATGTTATTATTGATCGGGATGAAAAAGGCAATATTATAGATTACGTTTATCGACCAGAACAATCTGCCAAAGAAATGTTTAAACTTTTAGGCTACGAAAAAGAATGAGAAATTTTGCAGGAGTAGAAGATAAATATTGCCAAAAAGATTCCTCAAAAATTTGGTTACAATCCATACCTTACGACGGAACGAGCACATGGGGAAAAGGTGCTGATAAAGCATTTAATGCTTTTTTGAACGCTTTAGAAAACATGGAAATTTATGACATTGAAACTGATTCTGAGGTCTATCGGCAAGGTGTTTATATTTTAAATGATATTGAAGAAAAAAGTTCACCAGAAAGAGTGTTTAGCACTGTTTATGAAAGCACGAAAAATCTATTAAAATCAGGTAAATTCTTAACCTTTTTTGGAGGAGAACATTCTATAAGTATTGGTGTTATTAAAGCATTTTACGAAAAATTTGAGAACCTTACCGTGCTTCAAATAGATGCACATGCCGATTTGCGAGAATCATACAACGATTCTTTTTATAATCACGCTTGTGCTGTACACGATGCGAGTAAAAATGCAAACTTAATTCAGATAGGCATTAGAAGTATGGACTCTTGCGAACTTCCTTTTTTAAATCGAGAAAAGTGTTTTTTTGCCGAAGATATTTATGGAAAAACTGATTGGATGGAAAACTCCATCAGCAAAATGACAGATAATGTTTATTTAACCATAGATTTAGATGCTTTTGACCCATCCATTATGCCAGCTACTGGAACTCCAGAACCTGGAGGACTTTTGTGGAATCCAACCATTCAATACCTTAAAAAAGTATTTCAACAAAAAAATATAGTCGGTTTCGATTTGGTTGAATTAGCACCAATTGACGGTTTACTTGCTCCCAATTTTTTAGCAGCCAAACTTTACTATAAATTATTAAGTTATAAATTCAAATACAATGACAAATAAAGGACCCATCAGTAATTTTCTTTTAAAACATTACAAACATTTTAACTCCGCATCATTAGTGGATGCAGCTGTTGCTTACGAAAAACATTTAGCAGAAGGCAAAAAAATGTTAATCTCTATGGGAGGTGCCATGAGTACAGCCGAATTAGGAATTTCACTTGCCGAAATAATCAGGCAAGATAAAGTACAAATTATCTCTTGTACAGGAGCCAACTTAGAAGAAGATATTATGAATTTGGTTGCCCATTCTCATTATAAAAGAGTTCCTGGTTACCGATATTTTACGGCAGAACAAGAATGGGAATTATTAGAACAAGGTTTAAATCGGGTTACCGATACTTGTATTCCAGAAGAAGAAGCTTTTAGAAGATTACAAAAACATGTTTTTAAAATTTGGAAAGATGCCGAAGAGAAAGGAGAGCGTTTTTTCCCTCATGAATTTATGTACAAAATGTTATTGTCTGGCGTATTAGAACAATACTACGAAATTGACCCAAAAAACAGCTGGATGCTTGCCGCAGCCAAAAAGAATTTGCCAATTATCGTTCCTGGTTGGGAAGATTCTACCATGGGAAACATCTTTGCTTCCTACTGCATGAAAGGAGAATTGAAGCCAAGCACTATGAAGTCGGGAATTGAATACATGACCTTTTTAGCCGATTGGTACACCAATAACGCCGAAGATAAAGGCATCGGATTTTTTCAGATTGGTGGTGGTATTGCAGGTGATTTTCCTATTTGTGTAGTTCCTATGCTTTATCAAGATATGGAAAGAACAAATACACCTTTTTGGAGTTATTTTTGTCAAATTAGCGACTCCACAACCAGTTACGGTTCCTACTCTGGTGCAGTTCCTAACGAAAAAATTACCTGGGGAAAATTAGATATGCAATCACCAAAATTTATTATAGAATCGGATGCAACAATTGTTGCTCCTTTAATTTTTGGTTACCTCTTGGGCTGGTAGTTGATTTTGAAAAGAGAAAAACATTTTGGCCCCGTAGTTCAATGGATAGAATAGTAGTTTCCTAAACTGTAGATACAAGTTCGATTCTTGTCGGGGCTACATTAATAATTGAAGTAAGTCTAAAACAAAAAAGGTAATGATGTTTTATGCCTATGTAATTCAGAGTAAAAAAGATGGTTCTTTTTATAAAGGGCATTGTCAAAACATGGAAGAGAGACTAAAGCAACACAATAGCAGTTTAACAGTTTCTATTAAAAATAAAGTTCCCTTTGAAATAAAATATTTTGAAAAGTTTGACACAAGATTAGAAGCAATTAAAAGAGAAAAAAATTTTAAATCAGCAGCAGGCAGAAAATTCCTTAAAAGTATAATTTCCTCATAGTTCAATGCCCGCCCGAACGTACCTTTTCGGTACGGGCAGGGATAGAATAGTAGTTTCCTAAACTGTAGATACAGGTTCGATTCAGCCATCGTTTGTGTCCCCACAAACGATATTTTTATTTTGTTTGTGGGGACACAAACAAAGGCTAGAACAAGAGAATGATTTTATTCTTTTATCACTTTAAATGTTTGTTTATTATTCTCTCCAATACTAAACAAATAAATGCCATCCGATAAATTGCCCAATTCAATTACCGTATTTTCTGTTTTGAGTTGCCCCGATAAAACCATTTTGCCCATGTTATCAAAAACTGTGTAAGCAGCACCTACTAATTTTGCAGTTGCTTTTATAGTAATTTGGTTGCTAGCTGGGTTGGGGTAAACACTAAACATTTTTTGTTTAGTAATTTCATCTACTCCAACAGTGGGGGAAAGTTTAACCACCCAAGAATCATTAGCACCATGATTACCTGTTACATTCCCACTATTTGAATTAGACCTTCCTGCAACAATGTATCCTCCATCGGCTGTTTGTTGGATAGAGTATGCATCATCTCCATCCCATCCACCTAATGATTTCTGCCAATCAATGGTACCCGAGCTATCTAGTTTAACCACCCAGTAATCAGTCAAACCATAATTATAAGTTCCTATTACATCTCCATCAGTTGACCAAGAAAGCCCAGCAACTACATATCCTCCATCTGTTGTTTGTTGGATAGAACATGGCTCATCAATTCCAGTTCCACCTAAAGATTTCTGCCAATCAATTGCACCTAAACTATCTAGTTTAACCACCCAGTAATCCCGACTACCATGATTACCTGTTACATCTCCATCAGTTGAGTTAGAATATCCTGCAACAATGTATCCTCCATCGGTTGTTTGTTGAATAGAGTTTGCACCATCA
>CAYHWX010000153.1:0-7293 GCA_964360245.1 uncultured Vicingus sp. | reverse complement strand
TGCTTGCACGGTTCCTCTAACATTGGCTAATGTATCGGCTTTAATTTTATTGTAAATTTCGGCAGGCAACACTTGGTCGCCAGTTACACCTAACAAATACAAACCTAAGCCGTTGTTTCCTTCTGGTAATTTACCTTGGTAAGCAGGTCGTTTAACACCTTTTGCTTTGTAAATGGCAGCAATTTTTTTATCTACTTCTTTTTCTAACTTGTTTTCTTTAATATATTTCTCGCAATTTTGGTCAGTTGCAGCATTCATAAAATAAGCCAATAGCATTGGTGCAGGACCATTAATTGTCATACTTACCGATGTCATTGGGTGACACAAATCAAAACCAGCATACAATTTTTTTAAATCGTCTAAACAACAAATGGAAACACCTGCATTACCAATTTTACCGTAAATATCCGGGCGTAAATCGGGGTCGTTACCATATAATGTTACCGAGTCGAAAGCAGTAGATAAACGTTTAGCAGGCAATCCTAAACTAACATAATGGAAACGTTTGTTGGTTCGTTCTGGACCACCTTCGCCAGCAAACATTCGTGTTGGGTCTTCACCTTCTCTTTTAAAAGGAAACAAACCAGCAGTATATGGAAATTCGCCAGGAACATTTTCTTGTAAACTCCAACGCAACACATCGCCCCAGCCTTTGTATTTTGGTAAAGTTATTTTAGGTATTTGCAAATGCGACAAACTTTCGGTTTGGGTTTCAATAGACAGTTCTTTATCTCTTACTTTGTATTTATAAACTGGATTTTTGTATTTCTGAATCTTTGCATCCCAACCTTTAATAATCAACCAATTTTTTGGGTCAATATCTAGTTTTATTTTATCGAAAGTAGCTTGTAATACTTTTTTTACATTAGCTTCTTTATCACTAATTGTAGAAATTGTTTTGTTAATGGAAAACAACTGGTCAGCAATTTCTACTTGTTCATTCACCCATTTATCGTAAGCTCGATTATTTTCAGAAATTTCAGATAAATATCGGGTTCTACTTGGAGGAATAACGAATATCTTTTCCGACATTTCTTCCGTAATTTCAAAAGTAGAAATTAAATCAGCACCCGTTTTTTCTGCTACTTTGTTCATAATTACTTTATAAAGAACGTTCATTCCTGGGTCGTTAAACTGCGAAGCAATGGTGCCATAAACAGGGATTTTATCTTCTGGAGCATCAAATAAATTATGATTCCGTTGATATTGTTTTTTAACATCTCGGATGGCATCTAAAGCACCACGTTTGTCAAATTTATTAACGGCAACTACATCGGCAAAATCAAGCATGTCAATTTTCTCGAGTTGAGAAGCTGCACCAAATTCTGGGGTCATCACATAGAGCGACAAATCAGAATAATCGCAAATCTCAGTATCTGATTGCCCAATACCAGAAGTTTCTAAAATAATTAAATCATATTGTGCAGTTTTTAAAACCTGAATAGCTTCTGCAACATTTTTACTCAATGCCAAGTTGCTTTGACGGGTTGCCAAGGAACGCATATAAACCCTGTCGTTTTTAATAGCATTCATTCTAATTCTATCGCCCAATAAAGCCCCACCAGTTTTTCGTTTTGATGGATCAACAGAAACAATAGCGACAGTTTTTGTTGGAAAATCGATTAAAAAACGACGAACCAATTCATCTACCAATGATGACTTCCCAGCACCACCTGTTCCCGTGATGCCAAGTACAGGAGAAGTTCCTGATTTCCCGGAAGGACTGGCGAAAACAGATAAAAATTCCTGATGTCTATTTTCTGCTAAAGATATTAGTCGTGCAATAGTTGGAACATCTTTTTGATGCAATAATTCGTTAATTTTTTTTCCTTTAGGAAGGTGGAGGTCGGGAGTTGGATGATCACACTTTTCAATCATATCGTTTATCATTCCCTGCAATCCCATTTCACGACCATCATCTGGGTGATAAAGACGAGTTATTCCATATTTTTGCAGTTCTTTTATCTCAGAAGGAAGAATGGTACCACCTCCTCCACCAAATATTTTAATGTGTTCACTTCCTTTTTTCTTCAACAAATCATACATGTACTTAAAATACTCCACATGTCCGCCTTGGTAAGAAGTCATGGCAATGGCGTTGGCATCTTCTTCAATGGCACAATTTACCACTTCTTCTACACTTCTATCGTGTCACAAATGGATAACTTCAACACCTGTTGCCTGAATAATTCTACGCATGATGTTAATGGCAGCATCGTGCCCATCAAAAAGACTAGCGGCCGTTACTATTCTTATTTTATTTTTTGGGATGTATTTTTCGATTTTTTCCATTTATTGTCTTTATACTCGCTTAGCGAAATTACACTTTTTAGGTTCTTTTTACAATAAATTTATTTGCGACACTTCTCATTTTTAATAGGTAATTATTCAGAAGCATGTAATAGTGTTAGAAATCATTAGATTTCATGACTAACATCATTCTATTGCTTGATAAATATATTTAATTTTAATCTATCAATGAATAATTCCAATCAAATAGAAACAGAATCAGTTTTCTTCTTTTTTGAGGGTGATATTTTGAATATTGTTTACAAAGAGGGAATTGATATAGAGTTAGCACATATTAAAGAAAACATAACTATTAGAAAAAAATTTCAGAAAACTGAGAAAGTATTGTTTATGGTTGACTTTAGAAAAGCTTGGCATATTTCTAAAGATGCTAGAATTTTTTTAGCAAGTAAAGAAGTAACGGATTTAAATAGTGCAATGGCGATTTTGGTGGAAGATTTAAACTCAAGGTTGACTGCTAATTTTTTTATTAAGTTTAATAAACCAGCTTGCCCAACAAAAATGTTTAATTCAAAAAAAGAGGCAATAACATGGTTAGAAACTTTCCGATAAGTTAACAATTACCCTGTTAATAACTAACAATTGATTTACGTATTTCTACTGGTTTATTGATGTAATATTAAGGGTATATTTATTCAACATAATTTAGTTGCTATGAAAGTACTCCAACTTAAAATTAAAAAAATAGAATTTTTTTTAAATAAATATTTGGCTTTTTATTTTGCTAATGGAAATAAGCAATATAGAGTTTCAAATTACAATAAGACCAATTAAAAAACACAATTTTTAGTTGAATTTTATTGGTAAAATTTCTATTCCAATTTTGTTATTGTTGACGACTCCAAAAAGAATACTTAATTTAGCGTTCCTAAACTTAAATTTATGGATATTATCAAAAATTACACTCATACTGTAGCCAATCGATTTATAAAATACGTTCAAATTGATACAGAATCTGACCCAAAATCGGAATCTTTTCCTTCGAGCATGAAACAAAAAGATTTAGGGAAAATCTTAGTGGAAGAATTATTAGCTATTGGCGTTTCTGATGCAGAAATGGATAATTGGGGTTATGTGTATGCAACCATTCCTAGCAATTCATCAAAAAAAATTCCTACTATTTGTTTTTGTGCACACATGGATACTGCTCCAGATTGTAGTGGAAATGGAGTAAAACCCATTCTTCATAAAAAATATACTGGTACACCGATTATATTACCCGATGTAAATGACCAAATAATCACCACCGAAAAGCACCCTTATTTAAAAGAAAAAATCGGCGACGACATTATTACTGCTAGTGGCCATACGCTTTTGGGAGCAGATGATAAAGCAGGGATTGCCATTATTATGGATTTTGCAAATTTCATTATCAACAATCCAACTTTTGAGCATGGTCCGATTCGTATCTTATTTACTCCTGATGAAGAAGTTGGAAGAGGTGTTGAACACATTGATATGAAACGCTTAAATGCTGATTACGGTTATACTTTGGACGGTGGACAATTGGGAGATATTGAAGATGAGAGTTTTTCGGCTGACGCAGTTGATATTGTTATTAATGGCGTTTCTACTCACCCAGGATATGCCAAAAACAAATTAGTTCATGCCATTAAAGTAGCTGCCGAATTTATAGATGCACTTCCAAAAGATTCATGGTCGCCTGAAACTACTGAGCATCGAGAAGGTTTTGTACATCCTACATCAATTAATGGAGGTTTAGAGCAAACATCCATAGGGTTTATTATTCGAGACCACGACACTGCAAAGTTATCCGTTTATGAAAATAGGTTGAAAAGTATATTGGATACAGTTGTTTCAAAACATAAAGGAGTAACCTCCACATTCAAAATAAAAGAGCAATATCGTAATATGAAAGAAATTTTAAAAGGTGTTTCTTTTGTTACCGATTATGCCATGGAAGCAATGAAAAGAGTTGGAATAGAACCTAAACCAGTAATTATTCGTGGTGGTACTGATGGTTCAAGACTTTCGTTTATGGGCTTACCTTGTCCAAATTTATTTACTGGTGAAATGGGCATTCATTCCAGACAAGAATATGTGAGTGTGCAAGATATGGAAAAAGCTGTACGCACTATGATTCACTTAATTAAAATATGGGAAGAAAAAGCATAGTTAGAGTCTGCCTATCATGTCCGATATCTTCGTTATTCTTGTTTAAAAAAAATAAATTATTGATGTCTATCGAAAATTTGCGAAGGTCTATGTTGACTTTCGCATTTTTTTATTGTTATTGACAATTCTTAGCTATTTGTTTTTCTATAAAAGATTGCGAACTTTCTACGCCCAAAGCTTGTGCTTCATATAAATCGTTGCAAGCACCTTCTTTGTCGCCTTTCATCTTTTTTACATAAGCACGATTGGTATAACCCGATTCTAATCTGGTTGTATTAATCTCTCCATTAGATCGGTTGGTTTCTATTTGGATAATTTTATTAAAATCTACCAAAGCACCTTTGTAATCATTTAATTGTTTCGCTTTAATTATTCCTCTGTTATTTAAGGAATTCCACATCTCGGTACTATATTTTTTAGCCAGTTCTATGGTTTTGGTATAATCTTCCACCGCTCCTTTGTAATCTTTTTTTCCTTCTTTTTTTAATGCTCGTTGATAAAAAAAATCGACTGTACCTTCTTCTTTTATTTCAACCGAGCTTTCTATTTGCTCGGTTTGCCCAACTTTTGGATCTTCAGTTAACGTTGGAGGTAGCTCTTCTATCACAACTGGTAAATGTTTTTCTGTTTCAATTCCTTGTACTTCTGCTGGTTGGTTCTTTTGCAAGAATAAAAAACCTCCTATTCCTACTGCAAACATTACACCAGCCACTAGTATTAATAAATACTTTTTACCTTCGGATTCACCTCTGTTTATTATTGGTCCATTGTTTTCCATATTCATAATGATAAAGGTATATTTTTTTGAAATAATGAGAAAGTTATTAGTTGAATATTTATTATAAAAAATCTTAAGGGAAGTTATTAGAAGATAATGGAGTAATTTAGCAGCATGAAATACTGTATTATTTTTCCATTTTTAATTATTTTGTTTGCCTGTAGCAATGAATCAGAGCAAGAAATAAATAAAGAAAATACACCTTTAGTAAATGAAGCGTTAATAAAAGAATTACAAGACACAACCAATCCATTAAATTCAATTCATCCTTCCAATTTAAGTCCAGATAATTCATGGATGATAGCTTTAGAAGTTAGTAAAGGAAGTTTAATAAGTTATACCATTCAATATCAAAATGGTGACACCTTAACTAAAAAAATTGCCAAAAAAGATGCTATTTCAGGAAACGTAGATTATACTTCAGCACAATTTTTAGACAATAACACTTATCAGATTCTTAATGTTGGTAACACAAACAAAGAATATTTTGAATTGTGCATTTACAAGGATGGTTCTTGTAAATACATTGAGCATCTTCTTCAATAACAATAAGTCAAAAAAAAAATCTCAGCAATTTAAAAAGTATATCGAATAGATAAGGCAATAGCCCAACCCATTCGATCTCCACCAGAATAATAATGAAGATTAAACATAGGTCGAGTATCAATGCTTATCAATAGAGGTGTATCTAACTCTTCATTAAAATTATATTCAATTCCAATATCACCACCGATACCCATAACATTTCCTCCAGAATATAAAAATAACTGAGCTCCAGGACCAGCATACCAATTAAAACCTTGTTCAATTGCCCAAACCCATTGATATATTCCAGCAATGCTTGTGTAGCTAGCACTATTTTGTGAATTTAAACCTAAATCTAACTCTAAGCGATTAGCATCTCCAAAACCATGTTGATATGACGCTTCAAATCCCCCACCATAATTACCTCCGCCTAACCTCACGCCAATAGCATGGGGTTCAACTTGTGCGGTTACTACAACTGATAAAATAATAAGGGTTAATATTGATAAAGCAATCTTTTTCATATTTTATATTTTATTGAGTGCCAAAATTAGAAAAATCTAAAACTTACAGCTTATCGTATAAAATTAGATATTAACAATATGAAAGCTGTTTTTTATTGGTAAAATTGTAGTATAAAAACAAAATCTAACTTATCATTAATAATCTTTGGCAAAAAATATCATGTATTGGGTTAAGCGACCTAAAAACAAGTGAGGCTTTAGAACACTATCGAGAGATCATTTTGATTAATAGGCTAATAACATTTATCCTAATCATCATGCTTATTTATCTCCCTATTGAATTTATTGTTAATGGATCAACTTTAATTCCAGAAATAATATTGGAAGTTAGTTTTTTGGCTTTTACTTTGTTTTTAAATCACAAAAAGTGGTTTAAATTTTCGAGAATCTATTTCTTTTTTGCTTGTATTGTTTCCATTTTACCTATGATGTATCTTGTTCCTGACGGAGCCGGAAACGAATTTTTATTATTACCTGTTGCATTAATGCCCGCAATTTTATTTCAAAATAAATGGCGAGGTTTTTTTATGTTTTTATTTGTGCTGATTATCTTTTTTATTGTAATAAATACACGCGAATGGATTCATCCTATTATAGAAGTTACTCCTGAACAAATTGCCTTTTTTAGAAACATATATTTAGCTATGGTTTTCTTTATCGTATTTACCATTGTTTTTTATTTTAGAACTATTGTAAATGATTTTGAAAAAATTAACAATGAAAAAAATGAGTTACTAAGAATTTCTAACGAAGAAATTACAGCAAAAAAGATAGAAATAGAAATTCAACATGGTGAAATTAAGGCAAGCATAAGTTATGCTAAGCGAATACAGCAGGCAATATTGCCTTCTGATGCAATTATAAAAAAAAACTTAACCCAATCATTTGTTTATTATCAACCCAAAGATATTGTGGCAGGAGATTTTTATTGGATGCAAACGTTAAAAACAGAGCATCATACTAATCTTACACTGGAATCTGCAAACGAAGAGATGTTGAAAGTTCAGGATGACGACATCG
>CAYHWX010000152.1:0-7324 GCA_964360245.1 uncultured Vicingus sp. | reverse complement strand
ACTATTATAAACTTGAAAATGAAGCTGAATAATTACCCAGCTTCATTTAAAAACAACCTGTTTACTTAACTAAACCTTATTTTAACTTGTTTTTTTGCTCTTCATATTTTTCTGAAGGCAATGCAACGTATCCTACTTCTTTAGAAAGTGTTGCTGCGTTGTTGATATAAAACTCAACAAAACTTTTTACTTCAGCTTTTTTAAATGCTTCATTATTTATATAGATAAATAAAGGTCGTGATAAAGGAGTGTAGGTGCTGTTTCCAACTGTTTCTGCTGTTGGCAAAATTGCTCCTGCACCGCCATCAACACCAATTAATTTTAATTTATCTAAATTTTCTTCTACATAAGCCAAACCAACATACCCTAGTGCATACTTATCGGTAGCAACTCCTTGTACTAACACATTGTAATCGGCACAAGCGGTAAAATCTCCTCTACTAGCTCCGCTTTCGCCATTAATTTCTTCTGTAAAATAGTCGTAGGTTCCGTGAGCAGTACTTGGTCCATATAAATGAATCTCTTCTTTGGGCCATGTTGGATTAATTTGGCTCCATTTTTTAATTACTCCTTGGGCTGCTGGTTCCCAAATTTTCTTTAATTCGTCAACAGTAATGTTAGTTAACCAAGTATTTTCTTTGTTGGTGATAATGGCTAAACCATCGTAAGCAATCATTATTTCGGTGTAAGCAATTCCTGCCTCTTTGCACGATGCTGCTTCTTCGTCTTTAATTCCTCTTGATGCACCAGCAATAGCGATTTCATTTCTAATAAATTTTTTGAAACCAGCACCTGTTCCAGATGAACCAATGGTAACTTGTACATTAGGATTATTCGTTCTAAACTCTTCGGCTACCGCTTCGGTAATTGGATAAACGGTGCTTGAACCATCTATTTTTACATCGCCCGATAAAGTTGTTTCTTCGGTTGTTGGTGTTGTGATTTCACCACCACAAGAAGCTAGTCCAACTATTACTATTGCTCCTAAAATTATTTTTGTAATTTGTTTTGTTTTCATTTTTAATATTTTGTTTAATTTATTTGAAGCAAATGTACCTTGATAAAATCCTAACGCTGTTAAAGCGTTATTATCGCTATGTTAAGTTATTGTTAAGCACTAAAATTTCTCCTTATTTTAATTTCAAGCCTTAGGATTAATGAAAATGATAACTAACACCAGTTTATTTTATACTTTTATCGGTGCAATATTTATAATGGAGTTCTAAAAATAGTGTTTTTTATTAACACACCCCTACCCCTCTTGATAGAGGGGAAGTAATAAGTTAATTTTTAGAACTCTCAAATACTGATAATTAATAGCTCATGAAGACAGAATTTTATGCCAAAATAATTCAGAACAATAAAAATTGGGTGAGTAAAAAGCTAGCACTTGATGCTGATTATTTTAAAAAACTAGAAAATCATCAACAACCTCCTTTATTGTGGATTGGCTGTTCTGATAGCCGTGTACCTGCCAACGAAATAATAGGAGCAGAGCCAGGGGATGTTTTTGTTCATCGGAATATTGCCAACATGGTAATTCATACCGACATGAGTATGTTAAGTGTGTTAGATTATGCTGTAAATATTTTAAAAGTTAAACATATTATTGTTTGTGGTCATTATAATTGTGGAGGAATAAATGCTGCAATGAGCAATCAACACATTGGGTTAATAGACAACTGGATTAGGCACATAAAAGATGTATATCGACATCATCATGCTGAGCTAGATGGAATTAAAGATGACCAACAAAAACGAGATCGTTTTGTTGAATTAAATATAATTGAACAAGTTCATGATTTAGCAAAGACCTCTATTGTTCAAGCCGCTTGGGAGAAAAAGCAATTTCTTTCCATTCATGGTTGGGTTTATGGAGTTAACTCGGGGGTAATTAAAGATTTGGAAGTAAACTTTAGTAGTGATGATGATTTAAGTGATGTTTATCAACTTAATTTTAAATAAAAAACCCTCCGGTTAGAGGGTTTAAGAAGTTGTATTTTTTTGTTTTCAATTTAGAAACATCTTGATTTCTTTACTGCTTACAGTCGAAATGACATTAAAATTTATATTCTAAATTTAAAAACACCATTGGGTTTTGCACATATTTAGTATCTACTTCTACCGGAAGTAAGGTATTGGGGTTTATTTCTATGCTTTTTCCTTGTTCTGGAGTCCATCCTTGGTAGTTGACAGAAACAGCTACATCTTTAACTGGTTTGTATTGAAATCCACCAATTATTGCTGCACCATCTTTTCCATTGTTCCAATTATTTAAATCTTTGCTATCTAACTTTACAGAAGTTAATAGGTCGTATCTTGCAAATACTTCTAGCTTTTTACTCAACACTACTGTTAAGTATCCTGAAATTCCAGTTAAATTATTACCAAAATTTGATTCGTAATTTGTTTGAATATTGTACTCAGCACCTACTCTAAATTTATCGTTTTTATATCCAATAAATCCAACAATGGTGGATTGACTTTCTTTTAATCCTGTTAGTGTGTCTCCTTTTGAAGGAATAGTAACAATATCAAAATATCCCCTAACAATTAATCCTTTAATTGGTGTTATAGATAATCCTGCGGCATACTTATAATCTCCATCAGCATCTTGAGCTTTTTTGTATCCCTCACCATTATTAATGCTTATGTCGAGTTGAACATAATCATTCATTTTATAATCTAAATAAACACCCATATCTGCACTAGAGCCAAATTTGTGTTCATCTTGAAAAGATTTTGCCACATATCGATATCCCCAAAATTTTTCTTGTTCGCCAAATTGTTTTGTTCCCGCTAAACCAAATGTTGTAGTTAATTTTTCGGTTGTTTGCCATTTCAAATAAGCATTTTTTACGTAAGCAGTATAAACACTTACATTGTCTGAGCCGATGTCTAACATTACTACTCCGGATACTTTTTTAGTAAAATTATGGTTGTAACCAAAATAACCCCTGGTTAGCTCAAATGCTGAGCGGTTGGCATCTTGAGTTAAATCGTAATGAAAGTTAGCAAAAACTTTCCCAAACACGTTTCCGTTTGGCTTAAACTCTTCTGTTTTAGTTGTGTCTTGTGCATTTGAGCTTGATACGATTGCCAGCCCTATTAATACTAATTTAATCTTTCTCATTTCTTTAATTTAATGTTATCTAAATTTTAGTTCTTTTTTATTACAGCACAAAAATATAAGGTTTAAATAAACATAATGTTATGAGATATTTATTGCTGTGTTAAGTTTACGTTAAGGAGTTAACGTGTTAGCACTACATAATCCTTAAGTAAGGTATTCAAAAACCGTATTTTATCTGTTGGGGCTTTTAATTCAAGTTCATTTTCTATTTTTTCAACTAAAAAATCCAATGCTTTTCGATGAGAATAATTATTTTGTTTTTCATTTTTATGAAGTACTTCTTTTACAATCAACATGGCTTCTTCATTCATCTTTATAACTTGAGGGTAGGTAGGAACATAATTTTCTAGTTGATTGAGTCGTAACAAATTGTTAAGCTGCATTCGTTCCGTTTTTCCAACTCTAACTACAACGGTGTTTGCTAAAAAATCACCTAACCGTTGGTTTTTTGAAGACGCCATTATTCCTAAGCTTGCAATTGAACCAAAAGACCCATAAATATCTATTGTTCTAAAAACCCACCTCATGGCATAATCTAAAAACAACACCTTTCCTCCATCTTTTTTTATAACCCTTAGTCGAAGTGCTTTTTTGCCAATAGATTGTCCATTATTAAAATATTCGAAAGCCAAGCTATAAAAAAACAAAATGGGGACAATGGTAAAATACATTACAATATCAGCAGCTTTTCCAAAAATACCCCCAACCACTAACGCTAAAATAAAACAACCTACTACCAGAATAATCAAGTCGAGCAGAAAAGCTACCATACGATATATCAAAGGAGAAAGCTCATGCTCGATGGTTACATTTTGAGTAGTTGTTATTTCAATCTTGTTCATTTTTTTATATGGTATGCATTTACTAAATTGGTCGCTTATCTTTTGCTTCTTTATGAAAGAATCTGATTTTATCGAACAAAATAAAGAAAAGTGGAAAAACTTTGAGCATAATCTCTTAAAAAAAGATGCTACCCCTCAAGAAATAAGTAAACTTTTTGTTCAAATTACAGACGATCTTTCTTATGCAAGAACATTTTACAAAGCTCGTTCGGTAAAAATTTATTTAAATGGAGTTGCAAAACTTTTATTCAACGATATCAATAAAGCTAAAAAAAACAACTGGTCTGTTGTTTCTGATTTTTGGATAAAAGAACTGCCTTTGGTAATTTATTCTGCCAGAAGAGCAATGTTAATTTCGTTCCTTGTGTTTTGGTCTTGTTTTGTTTTGGGAGTAGTTACCAGCATTTATTCACCAGGTTTTGCCCGAACAATTTTGGGAGACTCTTACATTGAAATGACCAACAAAAACATTGCCGACGGTAGCCCCATGCATGTGTATGCAGATAGTGGAGAAATGGAAACCTTTTTGCCCATTTTGCTTAATAATTTAAAAGTAGCTTTTACTACTTTCTTTTTAGGTGTTTTTGCCTCTATCGGTAGTTTGGTAATTATGATGTATAACGGAGTGATGGTTGGTGTTTTTCAATTTTTCTTTGTAGAAAAAGATGCTTTGGCAATCGCCATAAATAACAGTGGTGTCTTGTCTGGCTTTTTTCAATATTTCTTTTTAGAGAATAATTTATTCCGAAAATCATTTTTGTCCATTTGGACTCACGGAACTTTAGAAATATCTGCAATTATTATTGCTGGAGGAGCGGGTATTACATTAGGAAAAGGCTTGTTGTTTCCAAGAACATATACTCGTTTTCAAGCTTTTAAAATGAGTGCTAGAAATGGTTTAAAAATAATTATTGGAATAAGTCCAGTAATTTTACTGGCTGCTTTTGTTGAAGGTTTTTTAACCCGTCATACCGATATTTCAAGTATTATTCGTTTTTCTTTTATTTTATTGTCGTTGGCTTTCGTTATCATTTATTTTGTTTGGTATCCTAAGCGAATTGCTAAAAAAACAACTGACTTTGAAAGCATTGTTGATGTTCCGCCTGTTTATAATGAAAGCAGACCTTTTAATCCTTACGATATTCTTTCCGCAAATCAGCTTTTTTCTGAAACCCTTCGGTTGTTTTTTAAAAACTTTCCCACTTATTTTCTGATTGTTTTTGGTTGTTCTGTTTTTTTTGTTTTTCCTATGGTAATGGATCCCTTAGAGTTGTTCTTTATAAGAGATGAATATACGAATGATTACGCTTTAACAAATTATTTTAACTACTCCGAATTTCCGTTAACGGGTGTTTTAGGTGGAATAATGTTTCTTATAATATTGGTGTTTTCCATTTTATTTACACAGCACCGACTAAAAAATAATAACAATAAGTTTAACTTTAATAAAAACACATTCAGCAACACTTTAATTTCTTGCTTATTGTGTGTTTCAATTTTTGTTGGTTTAATTGTATTTGGTAATGGTTGGGTTATTTTTTTAGCCTTTCTGTTGCTGCCCTTAATGATATTGATGTGTAGTGTTAGTGCTAATGAAAATAGTAGTTTTTTTAGTGCTGTTGGTCAAGCAGGGCGACTACTTCATAAAAGTTGGTCAAAATTTATTGCCTTGTCACTTGTATTATTATTTATAAGCTGGTTGTTTTTTATTTCTTTTATTTCGGTGTTCAATACATTTATTATTAAAGATGGATTAATTTGGAGTTTAACTGCAGATCAAGAAATGGCAACAACAATAACTATAGCGTTAGCTGCATTTTTAATTTCATTTAGTTTTTTAACGTATCTTATTTTAATGGCATCTTCTTTTGGGCTGCTCTATTTCACATTAAAAGAAACTTATACAGCAGAAAATCTGATGGATAGAATTAGTAGGATTAAAAGTAAAAAATGAGGTTGTTAAAAACATATTGGTTGACTGGGATGTTGTGTTTAACAACCACTTTGTTGTTGGCACAAAAAAACGATTCTCTTCAAATTAAAAAAACAGAATGGGCGAAGGTTGTTAAAGGGGTTGATTATACAGAAAATTACAAAGAGCTAGTGCCACCTAAAGAGAATAATATAAATTTAGCTCCATTAAAATATGATTGGAGTGCCTTAAAATATGTATTTTATTGTATTGTAATTGGGTTGGTTCTTTTTTTAATTATTAAAGTATTGATGAATCTCAAAAAAAATCCCAACATAAAAAAACAAGATTTTAGTATCGAATCGATGAAAGAGATCGAGGAGAAAATGCACGAAATAGATTTAGAATTGCTTTTATCTGAAGCCTTAGCAGGGAAAAATTTTCACATTGCTTTGCGCATCAACTTCTTAATTATTATTAAGTTATTATCTGAAAAAAAATTAATTGTTTGGGCGAAAGAAAAAACTAATTGGGAGTATCATTCCGAAATACAAGAGGTGATGTTGAAAGATGGATTTAAAACTATTGTTTTTGTTTTTGAGCCTGTTTGGTATGGCGAACGGCATTTAACTGAAGCAGCTTTTTATCTGCTTCAGCCTACTTTTGATAATTTTAAAAAACAACTAACCCCGAATGAATAGAAACCTTATTGTCATCTTGTTTTTGGTTATTTTGGGTGGAGGTATTTTTGCTTTTTATCTGTACATCAAACAATATACTCCAAAATACAGTTGGATAGAAGTTTATAAAAAAGAAAGCGACCAACCTTACGGATTAAAAGTGTTTTATGAGTTGCTGGAAAGTAACAAAAAAGAGATTCACTCCATTAAAAATAAGTTTCTTGAAAACCTCGACACCACCATTTCAAATGCAAATTATGTGGTTGTTGGTGACTATTTATACATTGATTCTCTTCGTGCAAACCATATCTTATCATTTGCCGAAAAAGGAAATACAGTTTTTATAGCTACCAATTATGCTCCATTAGAAATAACAAGGATGTTATTGCCTGTTTCCGATACCATTTATAATTATGGGAATTATACCGATAGTATTGTTTCTGTTTCCTTCGATTCACTAAAAAAGGAACAATATCCATTTCATTACCAATACTTAAAAGATACTGCCACGTACGGTTGGAATGCTTATCCTACCACTTATTTTAATGACACACTAGTTAATTATGGATTTAAACCCATTTCATGGCTTAACAACAGAATTAATTGTTATTATTTTGATTTTGGCAAAGGAAAAGTTATTCTTCATGCCAATCCAATTTTATTTACCAATTACAACATTATACAAAAGAATGGATTTGACCATGTCAACAAAATATTATCGAACCTCAACAACGGTGCTATTTATTGGGACGAGTTG
>CAYHWX010000151.1:0-7483 GCA_964360245.1 uncultured Vicingus sp. | reverse complement strand
GTCCACTCCTAAATCTTTACCTCTTCTAACAAATTCTAACAGACCATTAAAATTTAATTTAGTAATAACTGCATTACAGCATATTTTAAGCGGCGCGCCTGATTTTTTTTTAAGGGAAACCAGTTTTTTTATATTCTCTTCCAAAGTTTTTAAATTTGCGGGGTCCTCATTGCGAATTTGAGCAAAAATATCGGGATTAAAACTATGCACGGATACCTGAATTCTGTTAATACCTGAATTTATAATTTTTTCTGAATTTTGCGCATCTAATAACTTCCCATTAGTTATCAAATTTATAAAAGGCACACCTTTATTTCTGGCCATATTTATCATTCCGAATAAATCCTTATTCAAAAAAGGCTCGCCTATCCCACAAAAAATCAATTCCCTGATTGCAGGAAACTGGTTTATTGTATTTTCAAAATCCGGTAACGATAAAAAATGCCTGTCTTTGATATGCTTTTGCGTATAACATATTGAACACTGCAGATTACACACATTCGTAGGCTCAACCATTATTACTAAGGGCAAAGATATGGCCTCTTCATTGGGGTAATAAAAATTACTTAATTTTTCTTTTAAGAAACGCCAACTAATCATGACATTTATCTGTTTTAACGATAATTTTATGCTTAATAATGACTGAAAGAGTCTTTAGTTTATTCATAAAAAGCCGGGGGTTTTTGATTAATGAACCGAGATTCAGGTATGCCTTCCAGATCAGTCTACGTAAATCAATATTACGTGCATTATTTTCATCAACCCAAGAAGAAATCTCCTCGATATTTTTCCTAAATTCCTGCCTGGTTAAATATTTCATAAAATGATTTGCCTGGCTTTGATGAGAAAACTGGCTCCAATCAGGCGACTCGGAAATTAGGCCATTTTTCCTGGTAATTTCATACTGTTCCGTGCTTGGATATGGCGTAAAAATACTAAAGCAAATTTCGGCATTACTTAATTGTTTCATCAAGCTCATTGTTTCCCTGATATCTTCCTGCGTCTCTTCAGGAAAGCCGAACATGAAAAAGGCTTCGTATTTTAAATCATGTTTATTTAAGAGATCAGTGGCTGATTTTACCTGTTTGATGGTTATACCTTTATGTATCTTCTTAAGCATTCTCTCGCTTCCTGTCTCTATACCTATGGAAATATAATTACAACCGGCCTTTTTTATCTCTTTTATGAGAAAATCATCCAACAAGTCTACCCTGGTAGTACAACCCCAGCTTATCTGCATTTTTTTTTGTTTTAATAAGCGGCAGAATTCAAGGATCCTGTCTCTATTTAAAGTAAAATTATCATCCCAAAAATAAAATTCCTTAGTATTATATTTAGCTATAACAAGATCTATCTCTTCTAGTATTTTTTGGATAGACCTAAAACGGACTCTATATGTCCAGGTATTATGCGCGCTGCAATACCCGCAGGTAAAAGGACATCCCCGGGAGGTTATGATATCTCCCCAGGATGAAGGTAAATAGCGATTCCTGAAAAATACTTTATCTTTTTCCATTAGGGCCAAATCATCTAAATCATTTATTAGCGCCCTGTCCGAATTATGGAAAATCTGAGAGTCAATTTTATAGCTCAATCCTTCTATGCTCTGCAGCCCTTTATGAAAATTACCTATGTCTTTAAGCAAAAGGTCCGTCAAGTTCCTTAAAGTAACCTCTCCTTCACCCCTAACCACAAAATCAACCGCTTCGTTTTGCAGGACTCTTTTTGGATCGACTGTTGCATGCGACCCTCCCCAGACGACTTTACAATCCCTATTTAGAGATTTAGCGATTTGCGAAAGCTTTAAGCTGGGTGCAAATTTAGCGGTCATCACGCTTATTCCCACTAAATCAGGGTTAAAATCCTTAATCACTCCTGCAATTTCCTGCCAAACATAGTGGTTATCATTACTGAGTGAATCTATGTATTTATCATGCAGTTTCAACATGTCACTATACCTAACATGAAAAGGTAGCCTCTCAGAAAAATCAGGAACCTCGGCATTATAGATCATGGCATTTACCATTCTATCAGCAGATACCGCCGTACAGAGATAACCAAGCCCCAAAGGAAAATAAATATGCGCGATCCCCTTCAGGCGTTGGAACGGAGGATTAATTAGCAATATTTTCATTTTATTTGGGCTCTAGTCTACTTTGAGATTAAAATTTCCGGTTTGCTCCAACACACACAAACCCGGTTAGATATTTTCTTAATATGCATCTATTGTAA
The DNA here is from genome assembly GCA_964360245.1 of uncultured Vicingus sp. Lineage (GTDB taxonomy): Bacteria > Bacteroidota > Bacteroidia > Flavobacteriales_E > Vicingaceae. The sequence continues at coordinate 5,251 of CAYHWX010000151.1, read as the reverse complement.
CTGAATATTTCTTTGGTCTTCCATCCCGCCGCTCGTAGAAGCCTTTGCCAGTGCCTACCTGACAAATATCTTTCATCACCGTAAGAATATGGAATATTAAAATTCGGGACCGCAAAAATAAGAACATTCGATGCAGATTTAAAATTCTTGAAGATCCTAATTATATCTTCATCCTTAAAATGTTCCATAACTCCGATATTATAAATCAAATCAAAATGAGGATTTACATAAGGATATGTGCGTATGTCCTGCTTGAGAATAGAAACTTCCGTTTTCAACGCAGAATTTGCCTTTTTCATAAAATCAGTATCAATATCCATCGCTACAACGTCATGACCCAAAGAAGAGAAATAAAAAGCAAGATAACCCGTTCCCGCTCCTGCCTCAAGAATACGGCAAGTTTTATTCTTGAATAAATACTGCCTTATCTTATTTGCAAAATACCAATTCTGCGTAAGGCAACCCGCAAATCCTGCTAATACCGACCCTTGCTTTTTCAGCTCATCTTCAAAAATAATGTTCCAGTTCATTATATATGCTCTCTAAGTTTAATATATAAAGTTTTCAAATCACCCTTTAATGCATACTTGAAACCGTTTATAAAACGTGAAAACCAGGCATGCCTTATAATACCTTTGTTATAACCTAATATTTTTCCTAAAAAGATAGCTTTAAAATTCAGGTAAATCAAACACAATTTTGAACCTATTGAATCTCCAAAAACAGAGTATTTTACAATATCGCCCTTTACGCGGTTATAAGCAATCAACCAAATAACATTTTGAAGTATTTGTTTCTTAGTGTAAGGTAATAATTGAGGAATAAATACAAGATGCGCTGTTTTCTTAAATAAACTATCAATATTTGCATCTTCTGATTGTATATGCTTATCTTCTATGGCTTTTTCTGTGAAGGGGTAATAGGGAAAATACTGGAGTGAATATAAATTAAAAAATACTGGCTTGGGAAAGCATAATAAAAACTCAATGCCGTCCTTTAGGGACTGCTCTGTCTCATAAGGATTATTCATTATTAAATCAAAATTGATTCTTACATTATAAGCAGTAACTTCTCTGGCAAGGTCAAGGATTTTATCTCTCTTTCCTGGCCTTTGAAATATCTGATTTCTAACGAAGTCGGAAGTCGATTGAATACCAAAATTTACTGTATCGAGTCCTGCGCTAACTAATTTACGAAACTTGGAAAGATTCATAATCTCTGGTATGTAATCAATGTGAAAAGGCAACCCAATCTCTTTCTTATAACGCAGCCCGAATTCATCAAGCCAGGATTCATTAGTTCCAAAAATTTCATCAATAAAAAATATATACTCCGCCCTGCTCCCAGGTAGGCTTAAATATGCTTTAAGCTCTTTTATTATATTATCCACAGATCTCCTTCTTGTATAATGTCCGAGGTCCTTAAATAATGGTCTTAAAAGACTGTTGACGCAATACGAACAAGAATAAGGACAACCGCGTGAAGTCTGACTCCAATAACAATTGTCTAAAAGCAAGGGATCCTTTTTTGTTATTTTGTTAGAGTCAATAAAATAAAATGAATCTTCTCCGTAGGATGGGAATGGCAATAAATCCAAATTTTGTACCAATTGCCTCATTGAATTCTTAATGACAGAATCACCATTTTTTACCCATAAATTCTTAATTAATTGATAAGGTTTATTATCTTTTAAATTTCTTGCCAACTCAGTGATTGCTTCCTCTCCTTCCCCGATACATAGCACATCAACATCATTGATGCAATCTTCTGGGGCTATTGTAGGATGGACACCTCCCCAAATAACTAAACATGAAGGATTATTTTTTTTGATTAACTTGGTTAATCGTCTTGCTATAAGTGTATAGGGAGAAAGAACGCTAAAGCCAACCAGTTTCGGATTTAACTCTTTTATAAGCTTGACAAATAATCTCTCTTCCCGATCAGTCGGAGGATTAAACTCATTCATCTGACAATTCTTGAAGAAAATAATATGTGGCTTGACACCATATATATTCTTGAGCAGTGGATGCATAATCCTAATGTTAAAATTTACATATCTATACAAACCAACTAAAACAATGTTCATTTCATTCATAGTTTCTTCCAGTTTTCTACAACATCAAAACAATAATATTCAGGGTTATTATCTTTGAAATCAAATAATTTATACTCCAAAAAATTTTTTACAAAATACCTATTTTGGACAAGACAGCTAATATAGTGCGCAAAAAAAAGCCTTCCTTTTTAAGGTCTCCGCTAAAGGCATTATTCCGTTTTTCTTCTTCCATGGTCAGAAATAATGCTAAAAAATAGGCTTAAGTGAAGCTACGGTTAATATTATTAAAATAGAAACTAAAAATAAAAAAAGATTTGTTCTATCGATATTAAGTTGAAATTTATTCTTCGTATAAATGTAGGTTAAAATAAAGGCTAAGCATAAACTTAAATTCTGCGCGACAAACACACCTTTCAGTTGATAGGCTTTAATCGCATATAAAGACAGCAACAGAAATAAAACATTCCAAATAATCTCAAAAGCTATTGCTGTCTTTAGCCTATCCTTTGCCATAAGCACAACATTAAATGGCACGATCAGTACTTTCAAAAAATCCCCTATTAATTGCAAGGTAATTATTTCTATCGCGGGTAAAAAATCAACTGAAAATAAAAACCTAATTAAAAAACTGCGGAATAGGATTATGACTGTAATAATTGGTAAGGCAATAAAAAGCGATATTTTGAGAAATTGGTTAACTTCTTTTAGCAATACATTGTTATTTTCAGCGCTACAATAGTTTGGATAAGAGTAAGACCATAAAATATTATTAATTAGCGGAACAAACATAAAAGAATAGGCCAATGTTACTTCATACAAGCCATTGCTGAATAAACCGAGCCGCTTTATTATCAGGGCGCGAATTATTAATATTGTCACAGGATAAATGGAAGTCTGAATTAATCTTAGATGACCGAATTTAAGCAACTTCTTGGTGTACGACTCCTCTTGCCCTCCGTTTAAGTACGCTATTTTTACAAGTAATCTTTTTTTAAGATGCCAAAACATAAAGAAGCTAATCAAGGCAAAAACGAGCATGCTAATCACGGCCCCATTTATACGGAAAAAGTAAACTAATGGGATAAAAATAGCTAATCCCGCGATACTTATCAATACTGAAACAAAGGAGATTTCCTTAAATGCTTTAAGCCCCTGAGCAAAGGATATAAAAATTTGCCCCAGCGATAGTAAGGGGATTACCGCGGCAATAATTATAAAGAAACCATACGAGGAAACATTATTCAGCAATAATAAAGAAAGCTTTTTAGAAAATAAGATAGTCAATATGAACATGGAGATGCTGACATACAAGATTATCTTTCTTGCGGAACGCATAATCCCTTTCAATCTTGTGTAAGCATCGCTAAAACCCTGGCTTTCTGCAGTATATTTCGTAACTCCCTGCGTTAATCCAACAGAAGAAACAATATTAGCGGTATTCAAAAAGTTATTGACTTGAGCAAATGCACCAATACCAATAGGGCCCAGGAACAGCGCTAATAACTTATTTTTTACCATACCCGTAATTAAAGTAGCTACGGTAGCAAAACTAAGCACAAAAGAAGCCTTTAATATGTTCTTCATCTTCGGTATATATACCTCAACTTAAAGCTTATTTTACCCATTATTCTTTTAAGCTTGATTTCTAAGTAAATGGGTAAGTAACAGAAAAATAAATACATGAGCATCTTGATAATTTGGATTGTAGCCAATTTAGGGTCTTTAAAGACATTTCTCTTTATCACATATAGGCTGTTCCTTATAATCACGACTTCCCTGACAAGCTTATTCCTTAGAGCGATAAATCTTCTGGGTTTTATATCGGCAAATGTGAAATCATCGTTTTCAACATAGAGGCTGTTTATTTCATCCCAATCAATCGGCTTATGAATAATCCCCTGCTCTAAAAGCTGTTTAAAAAATTGCGTTCCTGGTAAAGGATAGAATTTGGAAATAAATATCTTATCCGGAGCGGATTTTTTTAGAAAATCTATAGTAAACAAAAAGTCTTTTTCTGTTTCGCCAGGAGTGCCTATAACAATATTTGACTCTGCGGTAAGGCCGCGCTGTTTGGTTAATTGAATAGCTTCTATATTCTTTAGAACGCTTAAACTTTTATTCATTCTTTTAAGCGTAGCTTCCGAACCAGATTCAGAACCATAGACAACATGGATACAGCCTGCTTTTTTTAAAGCGTCCAGCATTTCCGAATCAACTCTATCCGAACGCAAGTTGACAGTAAATCTCAAAGTTTTATTTATGCCCTTTGCGACAATAGCATTACAGATATCTAAAGCCCTCCTTCTGTCTAAAGAAAACATATCGTCATTAAATGATATCCCTCTTACGCCGAACCCAGCAATCAGATATTCAATTTCGCCTATTACTCTCTCTGCAGAATGATAACGTATATAACCCCTGCTGTATATGTCTAACAATTCCGGGCTCTGACAGAAAGCACAGCGATAAGGACACCCCCGGGATGTCATCATGGTGGCTGTAGTCATATAGTCACCGCGCATTACGGAAATATTCGGCCGGAAATAGAAATCCCGATCAAGTAAATGCCAGGCGGGATATGGTAATGTATCCAGGTTCTCAATAAGAGGCTGATTGGGATTTTCTGTCAAATCATTGCCCCTTCTGAATACTATCCCTTTTACCTTGTTTAAGTCCGTTCCGCCGGCCAACTCAGACATGGTAATCTCACCTTCGCCGCGGCAAATAATGTCTATATCCGGGCACTGCTCCAAGGTGTAAAACGGTTCTGAAGTTGCATGCCGCCCTCCAAGCACAATTGGCAGTTCAGGGTAGGCTGATTTTATCAGCTTTGCGGTTCTATAGGCGTCCATTATTACCGGGGTAGTCGCGGTTAAGCCAATAAGATTCGGCTTAAAATCTTCCATTGCTTCGAACATCAACCTATCGACTTTATCGAGTTGGTCTTTTGAATTGGGATACTCTGGCCCTGATAATAATTTTTTCTCCAGAATCCTCACCTTATGCCCTTTTCTTTCTAAAGTTGAAGCAATATAGGCAATCCCCAACTGCGGCCATCTGGAATAATAGTCACCTACATAATTACATTCTTGTATTAGGGGTGAGACTAACAAAACGTTCATATTTATATTAACTGGCCTCTAGTGCTCCGTTAACTTAATTCTTATGAGTATAGCGAAAGTTAACTCCGCACTT
>CAYHWX010000150.1:0-7595 GCA_964360245.1 uncultured Vicingus sp. | reverse complement strand
GAATAATGTAAAAGGCTACTGGGATGGTAGAACACTCTCTGGTTCAGAAGCTCCAGACGGAACTTATTTTTACATCATTACAGCAATAGGTTTTGATGGAAAAGAATATTTCAAGAAAGGAGGAGTTAGTTTAATCAAATAGTATTTCAGTAGTTAGTAAGCTATGTAAACATTAGTTCCTAAAATATTTTATAATAATAGCTAAAATCATCAGCCTACTGGTTGGTGATTTTTTTTAATAAGGTGATGTGAGATAATTTCTTACCAACAATAAGATACTTCTGTTACAAACTTAAAAATGCAAATTAATGATAGTTGAAAAATTAACAGGATATACTTTAGATGTTTTCAATTCTATTTTTCTTTTTTATGAGGAGTGTATTAAAGGGATTAGACTATATATTATAAAAGAATAGAAGTAATGGTTAGTTGAATGACTATTATAGGAGGTCTTAAAAGAAAGGAAAATAAATCTATCTATGAAGGGATACACTTCCTAATCTTTCGTAAACTAATTTTTTATAAGACTCAGCTCTTACTTTAAAGATGTATGCACCAACTGGAACTGCTTTTCCTTTATAAGTTCCGTCCCATCCTCTTTCTATAGCGCTAGAATTAAATATTAATTCACCCCACCTATCAAATATTAAAAGTTCAAAATTTTCAATTCCCATTCCTATAAATTTAAAAACATCATTTACTCCATCTCCATCAGGGGTAAAAGAATTAGGACCATAAACAAACATTGGAGGACGAATGGTTTTCATAATGGTATCATAACATCCTTGGATGTCCTGAACAATTAACCAAACATCATGCTCTCCATCTGTTTCAAAAGTATGAATTGGATTTGTTTCGTTGGTGATGTTGTTTATATCAAACGTCCACCAATTATTTACAATATTAGCATAAGATGAATCGGTAAATTGTACTGCAAACTCAGATAAATACTCATAGCTAAAATCTGCAGTAGGACTTGTAACGCTAACAGTAACAGAAGATGATGATTGCGTTCCACAACCGTCAGTTACAGTAGCATAATAGTTACTAGTGTATGATGGCTGAATAGTTATTGAATCAGTTGATTGTCCACTCCAATTATAAGTATAAGTACCTTCTCCTCCAGAAGCAAAAGCAAATAAAGTAAGCTGATCTCCAACACAAACTAATGTATCATTAGATGCAGTTAAAACTAAAGGTGGATAAACTATTACCGTAATTAATACATTATCAAAAGCAATTGCACCACAACTATCCTGAGCAGTTAAAATATAATTGGTTGTAACCATTGGATTTACTGAAACATTTGAAGTATTTCCAGCACCGTTATTCCATAACAAATAAGTACCAACACCTCCAGTTATGTTGGCATTTAACACTATTTGTTGACCAGCACATATAGTGTCATCATTAGTGGTAACAATAGCTGACAAAGGAATATAATTGGGAACAATAACTTTAACAGAATCCTGATTGGTACTTCCACAACCATCTGTAACAGTTACAAGGTAAGTTGTCGTAATAGTTGGGCTTACCAAAATACTATCTCCAGCACCTCCTGGAACCCAGTTGTATGAGAATCCACCACCACCAGTAGCAGAAGCATAAATCCAAATACTATCTTGTGGACAATATTTACTGATGTCATTAGGTGTTGTTATTACAATAGGAGCAGCAATAGCAACTGTGACAACAGCACTATCAACTACAGTATAAACGCCACAAGTATCAGTAACCGTAACATAATAGGTTGTTGTTATTGGAGGTTTCACCCAAATGGTATCTGTTGACGTACCTGTATTCCAAAGTAAGGCATAAGGCGGTCCATTCACATCAACCCAAACAGGAACAGAATCATTACTTCCACAAGGAATAATAGTATCGTGTAGTACTAAATTAAAGGGAGGGTAATCACTAATATAAAATGTAATAGTTTGCGTATCAACAACACTACAAATGGTTTGAATCAACTGAATAATAACAGTTTCTAAAGGTTCTGTTAATCCATCTTGAATGGCATTAATGGATATTGTTATAGTATCTTGACCAGGAAGAAATATTACATTGTTGCTACTTATGTTATAATCAGCAGCCCCAGCAGTACCAGTTATAGTATAATTATAAGTGGCAGTATCAGAAGAATTGCTTCTAACAAAATCTAGAAACGCTGTGCCACAACCCTCATATAAAATTGAATCGTTTCCATTAATATCAATGTTAGAACTTAGCGTAACGGTATTACTAGAAAAACTTCCTGCTTCTAAAAATACTCCAGAATCCCAAGCGGTATCAGAAGCATCGGCTATTGCAATTTTAATGTGATAAACTAAACCACATTGAAAAACCCCAATAGCGGTAATAACTGTTGTATATCCGTCATATTGAACGGATTGAGCTCCAGTGTTTACAGTGTTATCAACATAATAAGAAGGGTTTGATCCAGAGTTAACAGTATTAATTGTTACAGGAGTAGTAGTTCCAGGAACTAAAGCAATATTTATAGCATTATTGGTAAATGGACCAGCAATCCCTGGACCACTCAAAAAGAAACCAAAAGCATCATTAATGGAGTTTACATATTCAGGGTATTCTTCTGACCCAAAAACAAATTTAAATTTAACAGTATCGCCTGTAGGAATAAAATCAAATTCTAAAATGGCAGCATCGTTAGATGTTGAGTTGACCATTAAGACATCTAAATCAGGGTCTCCTACGCCAAAATTTCCACCACCTAAAGAAGCACTTCCAGAATTATTAGGACCTATAGCTACTGTTACATCACCACTACCCATTATTATCCCAGAGTTTAACCCTAAATAAGGGTTAGTGTTAACGGCATTAAATTCACCTATTTGATTCGTTTGTCCGGAGAAAGTTACATTAGTTACCGTAACACCACCACCTACCAAAATATTCTGCACATATTGTGTTGGAGTCATTACACCTGTAGTAACTACTAATTGTGCAAAAGAAGAAACACTAGAAATAATAACACTAATAAATAAGACGAACCTTCTCATTTTTTCTATAAAACACAAATTTATGCATACAAGACTAATCTTTCTATAAAAAGGTTGCCATAATAAGTAGTAAATAGTATTAAATGTTGGAATCCTAAATTTCAGCAATAATTTCTTAACAAAATAAACTAATTTTAGCAAGTATTTTAAAATAAACAGAAATGTCAGCTATCAATAATTATATCTCAGAAAATAAAGAGCGATTTATTAATGAACTTTTCGAGTTATTAAGAATACCATCGGTAAGTGCAAATTCGTTGCACAATAAAGACACCGCTAAAGCAGCCGAGGTAATTAAAAAAAGATTAGAAGAAGCGGGAGCCAATAAAGTGGAAGTGTGTTCTACAAAAGGACATCCTATTGTTTATGGAGAAAAAATCATTGATAATAGTTTGCCTACCATTTTAGTTTATGGGCATTACGATGTTCAACCTGCTGAACCAATAGAACTATGGGAAAGTCCGCCTTTTGAACCGGTTATAAAAAAAACTGAAATACATCCAGAAGGAGCAATATTTGGTAGAGGTTCTTGTGATGATAAAGGACAGATGTACATGCACATTAAAGCATTAGAAATTATGATGAAAACAAATTCATTATGCTGTAATGTTAAATTTATGATTGAGGGGGAAGAGGAAGTGGGTTCGATTAACTTAGGAACATTTGTGAAAGAAAATAAAGAAAAATTAAAAGCAGATGTTATCCTAATTTCGGATACAGGTATTATTGCAAACAAGATACCTTCCATTACTGTTGGTTTAAGAGGATTAAGTTATTTGGAAGTTGAAGTGACAGGACCAAACCGCGACTTACATTCAGGTTTGTATGGTGGAGCAGTAGCCAATCCGATTAATATTTTATGCGAAATGATTGCCAAATTAAAAGATGATAAAAACTACATTACGATTCCTGGTTTTTATGATGAGGTAGAAATATTAAGCGAGGCAGATCGTATAGAATTAGCCGAAGCACCATTTAATTTGGAGGAGTATAAAAAAGCGTTAAATTTATCCGATATACATGGAGAAGATGGATTTACTTCTATGGAAAGAGTTTCTATTCGTCCAACTTTAGATGTAAATGGCATTTGGGGTGGATATATTGGTGAAGGAGCAAAAACAGTTATTGCTTCTAAAGCGTATGCAAAAATTTCTATGCGTTTAGTTCCTCACCAAAATAGTGATAAAATAACAACTTTATTTTCCAATTATTTTATGAGCATTGCTCCTCCATCAGTTTCTGTTAAGGTAATTCCTCATCACGGTGGTGCTCCATACGTTACACCAACCAATTTTGTAGGCTACCAAGCTGCTAAAAAAGCCATGGAAGATTCTTTTGGAAAAAGTCCAGTTCCCGTTAGAAGTGGAGGAAGCATACCGATAGTTGCCTTATTTGAACAAGAATTAGGAATAAAATCGGTGTTAATGGGATTTGGTTTAGATTCGGATGCCATTCATTCTCCTAACGAACATTATGGAATTTTTAATTTCTTTAAAGGAATAGAAACCATACCGCTTTTTTATAAATATTTTGCACAGTTATATAAATAATAACCTTTCTCATAGAGATGATTAAAAGATAGTTGTATTGTAAATAATAAACGTAGCTTAAATTACCTGCGATTACCACATATTAATGTGTAGGTAAAACATAATTAACAATGACAATTGTCATAATTTGATTTTCTTTTGTGATGTATTTTTGTGTGTTAAGTGCAGTTTAATATTAGATGATTTCTGAAACGATTCATGAAAAATGAAATAGTTCGAAATATTCATCGTAACTATGTATGTTATTTACGCAATCATGCGATTTTTATTTTTTTCAATTAAAGAGCAATTATTCTAACATAACATTAAGTTAAACAATTTATCATGAATAGAACAAAAAATAAAATAACAATTATTCAAAATGACATGAATTGTGAAAAATGTATTAATGACAAATGTTTGATTAAAAAGAGCTGTACTCCTAAGTGGATTTCTATCATCAACGAAAAGAAAAATAATATCAAATGTAATTCTGGGAAAAGTATTATTTTAGAAGGAACACCCGTTATGGGAATATATTTTATTTATAAAGGAAAAGTTAAAATAACGGTTACAGGTGAAAACAACAAGGAACACATTGTTCGTTTAGCGAATGATTCACACGTTGTGGGACACATGGCTTATGGTTTTGAAAATTACCCACTTGGCGCAACCGCATTAGACGATTGTAACATCTGTTTTATTGATAATAAAACACTTAATGAATTGTTGTTAGATAGTCCCACGTTTGCCATTACGATGATGCATTTTTATGCTTCAGAATTACGTAAAGCAGAAATTAGAATTAAATACATTTCTCAGATGACGGTTAAAGAAAAAGTGATTTATTCTCTTGTTTATTTAATAGAAACATTCGGATTAACTAAAGAAAACATGTTGGATGTTGAAATTTCTAGGCAAGAGATAGCCGAAATAGCTGGAACAACGGCTGAACAAGTGAGTAGGGAAATATCTGTATTAACGAAAGAAAAAATCATAACAACCCAAAAGAAAAGAATTATTATCAATAGTTATAAAAAACTACAAGAGTTTGTAAAAACTTACTTCCCTTATAATGCTGATTAAAAGTATCTTATTCTAATAACTTGCGAAATGACAGAAAATAAACTGCCAATACACCATAAAAATACGTGTAAAAAACAGAAACCTTAATGACATCAGTCATAAATTTAACTTCCATTATTATTGTAGCTTTGCCTTATAAAATCTAACTCAATGAAATCAACTAAAAAGAAATTCAATATGAAAATTTCAAAATATTTGCTTTTAAGCATTGTATTAATTGGGCTTTCTACTTCTTGTGAGAAAGCGTATGTTTTACCAGAACCGATAACACCTCCAGATCCAAATGCCCCTCCAATTTCTTTTGCAACGGAAATATTACCAATATTCACCAGTTGTCAAGGCTGTCATCCGGGAGCAAACCCATTAGATTTGTCAGCTGCAAATGCATACAACCAATTATTAACAGCAGGCCCAAGTGCTCCTTATGTTAATACGGTTAATCCAACATCAAGCTTGTTATACACCAAAATAAATACAGGGGGAACCATGAATGGATATATAGGTAGTCAAGGTGATATTGCAAAAATTTTAACTTGGATCACCGAAGGTGCTCAAAACAATTAAATTAGTAATTAGATCTATAAATTGATATTATGAAAACTACAATTTCAAAAATCTTTAATCTGTTAACATTTGCTATGATTGTAGTAATGTTTATGCCTGTACAATTGCAAGCACAAGATGAACCTGAAGTAAAAGAAGAAGCAACTCCTGATCCTAAGAAGGATAACAAACCAGTAAAATCTTTTTACGATGCCGGAATGTTAATTGAAACACAAACACATCTTGTTTGGCCTGTTAAAACATTAGAATTTGTTATCCAACACCGATTTGGAAACCTAAACAGTGAAGGTTTTGACATGTTTGGATTGTACGCACCTTCTAACATTAGAATGGGATTAAATTATGGGCTTTTTAAAAATGCACAAATTGGTATTGCATCTACTAAAAATGGAATGTTACAAGAGTTTAACTATAAATATTCTTTATTGAGACAAACGAAATCGAATAGTATGCCAATTGGTGCAGCATATTATGGTAATGTACAATACGATAGTCGTTCTGATAATGCTCTTTTTGGATACGAATATAAAGCACTGCACCGAATATCCTTTTTTAATCAATTGATAATCGCACGTAAAATTTCCCCAAAACTAACCATGCAAGTTTCTGCTATGCACGCTCATTACAATCAAATTGACACGAATGTTACTCCAGATTTGGAGCACTCGAATTTTGCTGCTGGCGTTGCTGGAAGATTTAAATTTAGTCCACAAGGTTCTATCATATTTGAATATGATTATTCTTTAACTACACCAAAATACAAAGACCGTGAATTACACCAAAATGTTGAGGTTGCTCCCAATATTTCGGTTGGAGTTGAATTTGCCACAAGTGCTCACTCATTTCATATATTTGTTACAACCTACAACAAAATTAGCCCACAAGGAAATTTAATGTACAGCACTAATGATTTTTCGAAACATGATATTTTGCTTGGGTTTAACATAACAAGAAATTGGGGATTCTAAAAACAATTCTTATTAACGAAGATGAAAAAATATTGATTGAGGAGATTGAAAAAATGATGAAGAGGCCAATTCCATTGGAAATATTTCCTGAGAACGTAAAAATTTCTCAGAAACTTACCGATGAAGAAGACCCTATTTTGTTTGATAAAAATTATATGAAACAACACTCTAAGAAGGATTCAAAAGGTACGTTTCATGAGAAAAAAGGGAAAAACAAAAAGATAAACCTTGGCGGCCCCAGCAGGCGTAATCCAAGAATGGGAAGTGTTGCGAATAAAAGGCGGAAAAAGAAATTTTAATATTTCACTTTACAAAAAGCAATAATTATCAGGCGCCTCTCAAAAATAATCTCCAGTTTTTTAAGCTAAATTGCATTTTCAAATTATATATGGTTGAAATAGGAAAAATAAATAAGCTTACCGTTGCAC
>CAYHWX010000149.1:0-7634 GCA_964360245.1 uncultured Vicingus sp. | reverse complement strand
TTACCAAAACTTTTGGAGTAGTTTTTTTAGGAAATCCTCGAAAAAAGTTGCTCCATACCCCAAAAGAGGTCTCTCTTTCAATGCGTATTCCACAATATGTAATTGTTGCAATTATACTTTTAATTGGTTTATTTCCTCAACTATTTTTTAATCAAATCATAGGTATTATAGCTGCTGTTGTCCCTTCAGTTCAATATACAGAGTTAGCAGCATTTAATCCAATGATTGATTTAATTGGGGATATTGGGTTATATTCTACACTTTTTTTATTACTAATTTTTGCAGTTTATTTTTTTAGAAAATTGATAATGAGACAAAAAACAATAACAAAAAATAGTACTTGGGGTTGCGGTTATATTGCTCCAAATGTAAACATGCAATATACCGGAAAATCTTATTCTAAATCGCTAAGTAAATTGTTGAATTTTGTAGTTTTAGAAAAGAAAGTGTATCATGAAATTGAATTGAGAGATGTTTTTCCAAAAACAAGATCTTATCAATCACATTATTTAGATTTTTTTGAAAAATCATTTATTAAGCCAATAATTACAAGATTGCTTTATAGTATGAATTATTTTGTGTTTATTCAAAATGGTAAAATTCAATTTTATGTTTTGTATGGACTGTTTTTTATCTTGTTTATATTTTTAGGAACTCTCTTTCAACTGATTTAAATGACTATCTTCCTAATATATTCTATATTATTTATTTTAACACTAATTATTATTCCATTGATAACTGTTCGTTTAAAAGGAATTATTACTCTATCTGTTGTTATTATTAATGCCCTATTAGTTGGAATACTTGTTTTTCCAGCTTTGTTGGGAGAAAATTTAGAATTAATTTTTAAAGGCACATTAATTACTGGCAAAATTCCCATCAGAATAGATGCTTTATCCGCTTGGTTTATTTTAGTTATTAATTTCACCATAGTAACGGGTGCTATTTACGGGTTTAATTATATGAAACACTACAGCAAACAAACTGCAAATATTTCAATTCACTGCATTGCCTATCTCTTGATGCAAATTTCATTAATTGGGATTTGTGTAATACAAAATTCGTTAGTGTTTTTGTTTGCGTGGGAAACAATGGCTTTATCTAGTTTTTTGCTTATTATTTTTGAGCACTATAAGCGTGCCACTTTAAAGGCAGGAATCAATTTTTTAATTCAATCACACGTATGTATTTTGTTTTTAACAGTTGCATTTATTTGGGTTTATTATCGAACAAATTCTTACGATTTTAATTCAATCATTCAATTTTCTGCCAATTACCCTTCCATTATTAGCTTTGGTTTATTTATTTTCTTTTTTGTTGGATTTTCCATTAAAGCTGGTTTTGTTCCTTTTCATACTTGGCTACCTTATGCACATCCTGCTGCTCCAGCTCACGTTTCAGGTGTAATGTCGGGCGTAATTATTAAAATTGGAATTTTTGGAATCTTAAGAATGTTGTTATTAATTAATACCAATTTTACTATTCTTGGAAGTGCTATTTTAATTTTTTCAGTAATCTCAGGTGTTTATGGAGTTATGTTAGCAATTATCCAACACAATTTAAAAACGTTGCTTGCTTATCATAGTATTGAAAACATTGGGATTATAGGTATGGGAATTGGTTTGGGGACAATTGGTATCGGTGAGAACAATATTACCCTAGTTTTATTGGGTTTTGGAGGAGGTTTACTTCATGTACTCAATCACTCTTTATTTAAATCATTGTTATTTTATGGTGCAGGAAATGTTTATCAAGCAACACATACAATGAATATCGAAAAAATGGGAGGACTTATCAAATCGATGCCCCAAACCGCTATACTATTTCTTATTGCAGCTCTTGCAATTTGCGGCTTGCCACCTTTTAATGGTTTCGTTTCAGAATTTCTTATTTATTCTGGCTTATTTAATGGAATAGAAAATAAAATTTTATTAAATGTTTTTTTATTTTTATTTTCTATTTTAGGATTGGCGTTAATTGGAGGATTGGCATTACTTTGTTTTACAAAAGCATTTGGAATTATTTTTTTAGGAAATGTTCGTCATCAATTTCATGAAACAGTGAAAGAAGCTGAAAATGGAAAACTGATACCAATGTATTTAATTGCTTTATTCATAATTACTATCGGAATATTTCCTCAATTTTTTATTCGCCTTTTAATTGGGCCTCTTCAGTTGTTTGCCAATAAGATAAACCAACCTAACGAATTAATTGCTAATTTTCAATTAATTGAAGCAATGCAATACATCGGAATATGTGCTTTAGGTTTTATTGTATTAGGAATATCTATTTATTTAGTACGAGCAAAAATTACTGCTAAAAAACCAAAAATAATAGCTACAACTTGGGGTTGTGGATATACTGGTAATTCAAAAAAAATGCAATATAGTGCAAGTTCGTTTATTAGGTCTTACCGAAAATTAGTAGAACCTTTATTATTAATAAAGAAACAAAAAATAGAATTAACAGGTATTTTTCCCGAAAAGGGAATGCATGAAACACATCCATTAGATAAAATAGAAGAATGGCTAATAAATATTCCTCTTAGAAAGTTATATTTTATTTTTGGTAAGTTTAGGTTTATTCAAAATGGAAATGCCCAATTTTATGTGCTATATGGTGCTATTTTTATTACTTTGATTATTACTATTCCTTTTTTGTACAATGCTTTTTTAAAACTAATAGAATTTATAAATTTAATTTAAGATGATAAGTTTAATATTAATAATAATTGCCAGTTTGTTTTTTATGGGAATTATAATACGAACAAAAAGTATTACCTCTGGAAGAAAAGGACCAGGCATTTTTCAACCCATAAAAGATATAATTAGATTATGGAAAAAAGGAGCAGTTTATAGCGAAACTACAAGTTTTATTTTTCAAATAGCACCAAGTATATATTTTGCGTCAATACTTATGGCTATATTAACTATCCCTTTTGGACCTTATGCAGGGATTATTTCTTTTAGTGGCGATTTTGTATTTTTTGCTTATGTATTAGCTTTTGGTAAATTTTTTAGCATTATTGGTGCATTAGATACAGGCAGTAGTTTTGAAGGAATGGGAGCAAGTAGAGAAGCATTATATTCACTATTGGCAGAACCCGCATTTTTTATATTGATGGGCTCATTTGCTCTTTTCACAGGGCATACCTCTTTTATAGAGATATTTACATCGCTTCATTTTGGGACTTACATTTCTTATGCTTTAGGCATCTTAGCCACTTTTGTTTTAATAATGATTGCTATGATAGAAAATAGCAGAATGCCTATTGATGATCCAAAAACCCACCTAGAGTTAACAATGGTTCATGAAGTCATGATTTTAGATAATAGTGGTTTTGATTTAGGGTTGATTTTATTTGCAAACAATTTAAAGTTTGCCATGTATGGAGCAATCATTGCAAATTTCTTTACCCACTCATTTCCTATATACATAGAAATTCCTATTTTTTTAGCTGTACAATTTATTTTTGCAATGATAGTTGGCTTACTAGAATCCTTTTCGGCAAGATATAGAATGGGAAATAACGCACAATTTATTTTTACTTTAACATCAATATCATTATTAATTTTTTTCGGTGTTTTACTCATCTTAAAAAAAATTATTTAAAAATATTATCTTATGACAAATGTACTTTTAATAACTTATTTAATGTCATTAATCTATCTAAGCATCGCTAATAGATTAATGAGTTATGTTAAAATTATAGCGTTTCAAGGCTTGCTACTATTTGCTTCAAGTTTTATTGAGTTAGCTGAAATGAATATCGTTAACTTAACATTCGTGCTTATTGAAACTATTGTTTTTAAAACTATAGCAGTTCCTTTGTTTTTAAGATACACCATCAAACAAAATAATATATCTAGAGAAACAGAACCTTATTTACCCAATTTTGTTTCTTTAATTATTGTTACCACAATTATTGTAATAACTTTTTTACTTTCTAACACCATTGAAGATGTTAAGTTAAATAAGGTATATTTTGTAACTGCATTATCTTCCTTATTTGTTGGTTTATATATTATTGGTAGTCGTAAAAAAATCATTACTCATGTAATGGGGTTTCTGGTTATTGAAAATGGAGTTTTTATATTGTCACTTGCAGTTGGTAACGAAATGCCAATGTTAGTGAATAGTGGAATTTTATTGGATTTATTCATTTCCATTTTGTTATTAGGTGTGTTTATCAATAAAATAGGGGGAGTATTAAAAGACGTTGATGTGAATCAACTAAGAAACCTAAAAGATTAATTAAATAATTAAATAAATGACTATACCTTACTTAATTGGAGCATTAATAATACTAGTAAGTTTATTTTTTAATAGAAATAAAAAATTAAGCTATTTCTTAGTCTCTATTTTTTTAATCATGCAATGGTTTTTTACAGTTTATGAATACAACCATAAAAACGTAGAAGAATTCGGTTATTTTGTTCCAAACGCTATTGGAATACTTCTTCTTATTACTGTTAGTATAATTTCCATTCCAACATTTTACCATAGTTTTATTTATTTTACAAAACATAATGATTCTGATAAAAGCAAAGGTATTTATCTGTCCGCTATGGTCTTGCTAATATCCGCTTTAAGTTTAGCCTATCTAGCTAATCATATTGCAGTAACTTGGGTTTTTGTTGAATTAACTACTTTTTCTGCTTCAGCACTAATTTATCACCGAAGAAACATTAGAGCATTGGAAGGAACTTGGAAATATATTTTTGTTTGTTCCATCAGTATTACTTTTGTTTTTATAGGAATTTTATTTTTAAGTATTGCTGTTCAAGAAGTTGGGAATGTAAACCTAGCTTATACAGCCCTATTAAGAAAAGCAAATGAATTAAATCCCTTTTGGCTTCGACTTGCATTTATTTTTATTTTTACTGGATATACCGCTAAATTAAGCTTGGTACCTATGTTTACTGCTGGTATTGATGCTAAAGACAAAGCACCATCACCAGTTGGTGCACTGATGTCGAGTGTTTTATTAAACGTAGGTTTTCTTGGTATTTTTCGTTTTTATGAAATTATCTCTCAAACTTCGCTTCTTTATTGGGCTAATCACATCATTCTAATAGCAGCATTTTCATCTATTTTTATTGCTACCGTTTACATGGTAAAAGTTAAAAATATCAAACGAATGTTTGCCTATTCCAGTATGGAACACATGGGAATTGTAATGTTGGGTTTAATGGCTGGTGGTGTTGGTTATTATGCAGCAATTCTTCACCTAATATTCCATTCATTAGTAAAACCAGGATTATTTTTTCAAGTAGGGCAAGTTTATCGGATTTTTGGAAGTAAAAGTATTTATGATGTTGGAAATTATTTTAAGTACAATTTAACTGGCTCTATGGTTATATTACTGGCTTTTATTTCTTCAACAGCATTGCCTCCATCTGGTATGTTTATTAGTGAATTTTTAGTGTTTCGCTCACTCTTTGAAGCTCATTATATTGTTGTATTAATATTTGTTCTATTTTTTTTAACGATAATAATTTGGGCTTTTGGAAAAAACATGTTCAAACTGTTGTTTTCTCCTCCTGTTAACTTTAATGAAGAAAATGTTGAAAAGATTAAACCCATTGAGTCTTTGTCTCAATTTATATTGTTTGGTTTGGTAATTTATTTAGGAATAAATCCACCCCAACAAATGATTGATTTAATTAATGAAGCAGTTAAAAATTTACCTTTATAAGAAATGAATTCAATTGCCATAAAAAATAACCAACAAATACCTATAGCTTCTATTCCTATAGCTGATTATCATGATTTTATAATTTTTAATACTTCTTTACTAAAATTAGATAAAAATCATTGTGTCAACTATTTTGGAATACCAGAGAGTGATAAGGTAAAATTGTTTTGTTGTATTGCTAATGATAACGAACAAACCATCCTAATATCTTCTTCAATTATTGAAAAAGATAAATCTTATCCATCTTTTTCTGAACGCCACTTAGCTTTTGAAAAATTTGAACGAGAAATTCACGAAAATTATGGCATAACTTACACCAATCATCCTTGGCTAAAACCAGTAAGGTATGCTTATGATAGACCAAATAAAAGCGAAACCATTGCCAACTATCCATTTTTAAATATTGATAGTGAAGAATTGCACGAAGTCGGTGTTGGACCTATTCACGCAGGAATTATTGAACCAGGTCATTTTCGATTTTTGTGTAATGGAGAACAAATTTTACATCTCGAAATTCAATTAGGATATCAACATCGGGGAATTGAAAATTTATTTTTGAAAAAGAAAAAATTATTGGAACGAACCACATTAGCAGAAAATATTGCTGGTGATAGTGTGGTTGGACACACTACCGCATTTGTTAATTTGTGGGAATCGTTGTGTAAATACGAACCTACTGATGATATTTTATTTGCTAGAATTATTGCTTTAGAGTTAGAAAGAATAGCCGTTCATACAGGAGATTTAAGTGGAATGTGCACGGATGTTGCTTATCAATTAGGTAGTTCAGTTTTTGGTAGATTAAGAACACCTATCATTAACTTTTTTCAACAATGGTGCGGAAATAGATTAGGGAAAAGCTTAATACGAGCTGGTGCAACTAATTTTCCTTTTACTGATGAACTAAAAGCTCAATTAATTACGGTTTTAGACAAATTTGAACCCGATTTTTATGAAATATGTGATGAAACCTTTCATACTCCTACTATTTTAGTTCGATTTGAGAAAACAGGAATTGTAACTCACCAACAAAGCAAAGAAATTGGTTTAGTAGGTATGGCAGCAAGAATGACTGACATCAATAGAGACATTCGAAGTTCTCATCCTTTTGGGTACTATACTGTATTAGCACATCAACCCATATTAAAAGGACATGGAGATGTCTATTCCAGAGCTCAAATAAGAAAGGAAGAGATAAAACAATCTATTTTTTATATTAGAAATCTTATGAAAAATATTCCTTCCCACAAAAAACAACCTGTCCGACTTCCAAGCGGGGAAACTATTAATTTACAACTTACACCAAGTACTTTTGCTATCTCATTAGTTGAAGGTTGGAGAGGAGAAATCTGCCATTGTGCTCTTACTGATGAAAAAGGTGAATTGATACATTACAAAATTAAAGACCCTTCTTTTCATAATTGGATGGGGTTAGCTTTGTCGGTAAGAAATAACGAAATTTCAGATTTTCCAATTTGTAATAAAAGTTTTGACTTATCTTATTGTGGTCACGATTTATAATTTAATTAAAAAAAACCCATGTTTAGTAATATAAAAATACTTTTTCACCAAGGAAAACAATACATTCCTAACCTAACTACAACAGAAGTACCAGGTATTTTCAGAGGAAGACCTATTATCAATACCGAAAATATTGATAATAAAGCATTAAAAGAAATTTGCCCTACCAATGCCATTTCTATTAACCCCGTTCAATTAGATTTAGGAAAATGTACATTTTGTGGCGAATGTGCTATTGCATTTCCTAATAAAATAAAGTTTACAAAAGATTATAAAATTTCAAGTAATAGCTTAGATGGGTTACTAGTGAAAGAGGGAGAGAACCAACCCATCACTTTAAATGCTGATTTGATAAGAGCAGAAATTCAAAGTTATTTTAAAGGTTCATTAAAATTACGACAGGTTTCAGCTGGTG
>CAYHWX010000148.1:0-7971 GCA_964360245.1 uncultured Vicingus sp. | reverse complement strand
TTGCCAACCCCTGCAAAAACAATTTGCTCTGGAGAATAATTACACGCTATTGCTTTTTTAATTTCATTACCGCTTACACAATCTGCTCCCAGCCCATAGGTTTTTATTAATTCTAAAATTTCGGTATTCGTATTGGCTTTAAAAGCGTAATGAACATGGTAATTGTAGAGGGTAGAAGCTTTTGTTACAGCTTCTAAGGTAGCTTTTAATAACTCCAATTGATAATAATAAAATGGAGTTGGAATAGTACTAAAACGATTTATTTCTGCTGTGCTAAACATGGTCGAAAAGATTATCGTTTAACGCATTTAAAGCTTCTTTTTTATCAGAAGTGTTCACCAATAGAGAAACATTATGCATGCTACCACCATACGAAATCATACGAATAGAAATATTTTGTAAAGCACTAAAAATCTTCAGTGCATAACCTTTACTCTCTGCAATAAAATCGCCCACTACACAAATAATAGAATAATTACTATCAACTTCTACTGTGCCATATTTTTTTAGTTCGTCTAAAATTTCATTTAAATATTTAGTATCATCAATGGTAACAGAAACGGCAACTTCTGATGTGGTAATCATATCAATCGAAGTTTTGTAAGTTTCAAAAATTTCAAACACTTTTCGCATAAATCCGTGAGCGAGCAACATTCTGCCACTTTTAATGTTAATGGCTGTTATTCCATCTTTTACAGCGATGGCTTTAATTCCAACACCAGCAGTTTTACTGCTAATTAAAGTACCTTTAGCCGTAGGTTGCATGGTATTTTTTAAACGCACTGGAATATTGGCAATTTTACAAGGTTGAACACTTGCTGGGTGCAATATTTTAGCACCAAAATAAGCCAACTCTGCAGCTTCATCAAAAGATAAACTGGCTAAAGGTTTGGTGTTTTTAACATACCTTGGGTCATTATTGTGCATTCCGTCTATATCCGTCCAAATTTGTATTTCTGTTGCAGCACACCCAACACCAATTAACGAAGCAGAATAATCACTTCCACCTCTTTTTAAATTGTCAATTTCTCCAAAAGCATTTCTACAAATAAAACCTTGGGTGATAAATAAGTTATGGTTAGGATGATTGGAAATTTCTCTATTGATGTTTTCTTTAATGTAAAACAAATCGGGTTCACCATCTTTATCGGTACGCATAAAATTTAAAGCAGGAATCAAAATAGAATCAATTTTTTGCTCCTGTAAATAATAATACATTAAAGCAGTAGATAATAGTTCACCTTGAGCTAAAATTGCTTTTTCCTCAAATAAAGTGAACATATCTTGGGTAAAAGATTTTATGTAATTAAAGTGGGATAGTATAATTTCTTTCCCTTTTTCTTTAAATTCAGATGTAGAAAATAATTCCTCAACTACTGTATAATAATTGTTTTCTAATACGATGATAGCTTCGTTTGCACTGTCGTTATTTTTTTTATACAAATAACCTGCAATTTCTACCAATGAGTTCGTAGTTCCTGCCATTGCAGAGAGGACAACTATTTTTTTATCACCATTATGGATGAGTTTCGCAACGTTTTTTATTCGAGAGGCATTACCGACAGAAGTTCCGCCAAATTTTAATACTAACATTATTACCCTAAATTTTAGGTTTCAAAATTACAAAAAGTATTTAATTTAAAAATGTAAAAAATTGTTACATATATAACATTATAGTATTTTTCCTTTTATCAACTCAAACCAACCACTCATCAATTCATTAACATTTTTTATAAAAAACATCATTTAAAAAATATTACTTTTGGTTATTATATATGTTGACATTAATTAATAAGGAAATACGAAGTTTTTTAGGGTCATTGATTGGCTATATTGTTATTATAGTTTTTTTAACCACGATAGGCTTGATGCTTTGGATTTTTCCTGGAGGAACAAATGTGTTGGATAATGGTTATGCCAATATCGATGCCTTGTTTTATATAGCTCCTTGGGTTTTTATGTTTTTAGTTCCAGCAATTACTATGCGTTTGTTTGCAGAAGAAAGTAGAACAGGAACGATAGAATTATTATTGACAAAGCCGTTAACAGATTCTCAAATTGTTTTTGCAAAATACATCGCTGGTTTTTCATTGGTTTTATTTTCGTTACTTCCAACCTTAATTTATTTTTATTCGGTATATAATTTAGGCAGTCCAGTTGGCAACATTGATGTTGGAGGAACTATTGGTTCGTATTTTGGTTTATTATTTTTAGGAGGAGTATTTGTGGCAATAGGGATATTTGCAAGTGCGATAACTAACAATCAGATTATTTCGTTTATCGTAGCTGTATTTTTAAGTTTTTTCTGTTATGTTGGGTTTGAATCTATTAGTTCATTAGCTTATTTTGGTGGTATTGATGATATTATTGTGAAATTGGGCATCAATGAACATTACGTTTCGATGAGTAGGGGTGTTATAGATACTCGAGATGTCATTTACTTCTTAAGTGCAATATCATTATTTCTAATTTTAACAAAAACAGCATTAAGTAGTAGAAAATGGTAAGTAGAAGCGCTGTTAATAGAAAAAAAGATGTCACTTTTTTGATTGTCGGAATAATAATAATAATTCTATCTAATTACATTGGTTCATTTGTTTTTGAGCGTTTTGATTTAACCTCAGAAAACAGGTACACCCTTTCAGAAACTAGCGAAAAGCTAGCTTCAAATTTAGATGATATTGTTTATGTAAAAGTATATTTAGAAGGTGAATTTCCTGCAGGTTTTAAGCGATTGCGAGATGAAACAAAAGAGATGCTGGATGAGTTTAGAGCGTATTCTTCAGGAAATATAGAATATGAGTTGATAAACCCTTCAGAGAGTTCGGACGAAAAAATAAGAAACGAAATATACAAACAGCTTTACAAACAAGGATTAAGACCAACAGATTTAAATACTAAAAATGAAGATGGTTTTAGTAATCAAATTATTTGGCCCGGAGCAATATTTACTTATAAAGGGAAAGAACACCCCGTTCAATTATTAAAAAGTCAAATTGGAGCTAGTCCAGAATCAATGTTAAATAGCTCCATTGAGTCATTGGAATATGAAATTGCAAATGCCATTAATAACTTAACAACGATTAACAAACCAAGTGTTGCTTTTATTGAAGGACATGGAGAATTAAATAAATATGAAACCGCATCTTTAGCAGAATCATTAGCAGGATTTTATACTGTAGATAGGCTTTCCTTAGATGAAAAATTAAATAGTTTAACGGAAAGAGTTAGTGTTGATAGCACAAAAGCATTTGTTGTAAAAATTAAATACAATGTTATCATTATCGCAAAACCGCTAGATAGGTTCTCTGAAAAAGATAAATTTATTATTGACCAATACATTATGTATGGAGGAAGAGTGGTATGGTTAATAGACCCAGTTTTTACCAGCATGGATAGTTTGCAAAATGCTGATGTTTCTATGGCAATTCCTTTAGATTTAAATTTAGATGATCAGCTGTTTACCTATGGAGTAAGGATAAATACAAATCTTATTCAGGATCTACAATCTGCACCAATTCCTGTAATTACAGGTATGATAGGCAACCAGCCAAAAACGGAAATGTTCCCTTGGTTTTTCTTTCCATTGTTAACCCCTGCTAATAATCATTCAATTGTAAATAATTTAAATGCTTTAAAAGGAGAGTTTGTAAGCTCTATAGATACCATCGCCAAAAAAGGAATTAGAAAAACAGGATTATTAA
The DNA here is from genome assembly GCA_964360245.1 of uncultured Vicingus sp. GTDB lineage: Bacteria > Bacteroidota > Bacteroidia > Flavobacteriales_E > Vicingaceae. The sequence goes on along the minus strand of CAYHWX010000148.1, from coordinate 4,267 downwards.
AGACATCACAAAATTCTAAAGTTACTAATGCTCCAACTCGAATAAGTTTAGGAATGTTGCGTTTTGAGCCTGACCCATCCCAGTTTAACCAAGGTTCGCAAGTTGCTGCAGTTTTATTAGAAGGTAAATTTGAATCGGTATTTAAAAACAGGATTACTCCTCAAATTGAAAAAGCCAATGAAATTAATTTTAAAGATGAAAGTATCATCAATAAAATGATAGTTATTGCTGATGGTGATATTACTAAAAATTATGTGAATAAAAGAACAAACGAATATTTAGCACTTGGATTTGATCGGTTTACTCGACAAGAATTTGGTAACAAAGATTTTATGCTTAATGCTGTTGGGTTTTTATGTGATGATAGTGGTTTGATGAGCGTTAGATCTAAAAAATTAAAAATTCGTTTGCTTGATAAAACAGTATTAAAAAGTGATAAATTTAAGTGGCAACTCATCAATACCATTTTACCAATTGGGCTTATCTTATTGTTTGGTTTTGCTCATTATTTTGACAGAAAGAAGAGATTCACTAAAATAGATTAAAAGGAAGTATGAAAAAAAATAAAATACTAATACTATTATTACTTGTTTTAGCAGTAGTAGCAGCTTACTACTATTTCAATAGTAAATCTGGAACAATTGGAGAGCAAGAAGGAGCTAAATCTGATTTTGCAATTGCAGATACGACCAGTATTGATAAAATATTTATTGCCGATGCACAAGGAAAAACAGTAACTCTTACAAAAATAAATAAAGTGTGGATGGTTGATAATAAGTATGTTGCCCGACCAGATAATATTAGGTTATTAATAAAAACCTTTGGCAGAATTGCTGTCAAATCTCCCGTTCCAAAAGCAGCATTTAACAATATCGTAAAATCAATTGCAACTGGAGCAATTAAAGTGGAAATATATCAAGGAAAAGATTTACCAAGCAAAACCTATTATGTTGGTGGGGCGACACTAGACCACAAAGGAACATATATGTTGCTCGAAACTGATGGTGTTAAATCTACCGTTCCCTTTATTATGCATATACCTGGATTTTATGGCTATTTAACTACTCGATTTTTTACTGAACCAAAACAATGGAGAGATGCTGTTGTTTTTAAATATTCTCCTCAGGAAATTAAAAGTATTGAAGTAAATTATTTTGAAACCCCTGAAGAATCTTTTACCATCACTAATAGTGATAATAAATTTACATTAACAAATGTAGGTTCAACCAAAATAATTAAAAATGTAGATAATACATTATTGAATGAGTATGTTTCAAGATACCAAAAAATATACTACGAGATGATTGATGAAGAATCGTCAAAAGAAAAAATAGATTCTACAATAGCATCTCCTCCATATTTCAGTATAGAAGTTAAAGATTTTAAAGGAGGCAGTAACAAAATAGTTGGTTACCACATGCCTAATTTTAGAAAAATTCTTGACAAAGATGGAAATGAGTTTTTATTTGATGTAGATAGAATGTATGGCTATTTAAATAATGAATTATTTACCTATATCCAGTTTGCCACTTTTGACCAGCTGAGGCTGCCTAAAACCTATTTTATTAAAAAAAGAAGTTGATTTTATTATTAGGCAACCTTTTTCTTCCACTTTCGTCTTAGTATGGTATGAGGATAAAAACTCACACATTACCTTTTTCTTATGAAAACTGTCACGCTGAAAAGCGGGACTTTTTTATTAATTTTTTTAGAAAGTAAGTTTTTATTACTTTTCTTTCTAATTTCCAAGTAATTAGTTTTGAATATGATACCTCAGAAACCTAAATAATTAAATAAATAAATTCGTTTTTTTATATTAAAAATAATTACATTCACCTTGAGAATGTGGTAATTAAGCGAAAATTTAACAAATTAATATTGTTTGGTTTAGATGCTAACAAAACAATTTAAAAACCGAAGTATTGGCAACTGAAAAAATAAAAGTTCGTCTATAATGAAATGAAAATAAAAATGAAATTTTTTTCCAACTACATAACTGTATCTATTTTCTTTGTTCTGATTGTAACCTGTTCAACAATTAATGCTCAAACTCAATTTCAAAAAACAGAGAAAGAATTTAATGTAAAAGAATATCTAACAGAAGATCTTTTGAACATTGAAGTTAAAGAATTTTTTATACGCCAAATTCGTAAAACAGAATTAGTAAAACCAATTGATAACCATGAATTTGTACATTTTTTTCTAAATAGATATGAGACAAACTGTAAAGATTTAATAAAAGATAGATTTAAAACTACTAAATCGATAAGTAAAGATGAGCTTATAGCCATTATAAATAATGAACTTATTCCACTTTTAGCAGATGCATTTAATAAACGAAAAAACAAGCATATAAAGGAAATAAATAAGAAGAAAAGTCATTATGAGTGGTTTAATTTAGGGAATCAAGAAAATTTCAAAGGACCAGGAGATCCTTGCACCAATGCTGATTTTGAAATAGGTGATGCTACTGCTTGGGATTTATCTAAAGGTGGGGTAGATGGTCTATCGGTTTATAGTTATGTAAATGTAACCCCAACAACACTTGGACCTTCAACACAACATGCAATTATGACTGGTGCGGGTACGGACGCTATTGGAGGTTTTCCAGTTGTATATCCTGGTGGTACTTATTCATTAATGTTAGGAGATGGTACTGGAACTAACAATAGTGCTGCTGATGCTTCACAAACTTTTTTAGTAGATGCAAACTCAACAGCATTTAGTTATAGCTATGCCATTGTATTAGAAGATGCAGGCCATACACCTCAAGAACAGCCATATTTTAAAATTAATATGTACGACCAAATAGGGAACTCTATTCAATGCGGTGATTATGCTGTTGTTGCTGGAGGTTCACCTGTAGACCCCGACTTTTTACCATATGCAACAGGAGTATACATGCCATGGAGAACAACTTTTGCCCCTCTTCAAGGATATGTTGGTCAAAATGTTACTATTGAGTTCATTGTTGGAGATTGTTCGCAGGGAGCACATTATGGGTATGCTTATCTAGATGCCTCGTGTTCTGCAATGGAAGTGTTAGGACCAGATACAATAACATGCGCTGGACCACCAACTATTTTTGCACCACCTGGTGCTGCAAGTTATTTATGGAGCCCTACTGGCGAAACAACTCAATCAATTGTTACAACTACACCAGGTCTTTATCAAGTTACAGTAACGCCTGTAACTGGAGCTCTCTGTGCTATAACATTGGATAAACAGATTTATGAATTTATTGACACGGTCACTGCTGTTTTTTCTGCCGTCCCCGATAGCATTTGTGCTGGAGAATCCATCACTTTTACCGACCAATCTTTTGTTACTGGATCAGGAACAATATCCACTTGGGAGTGGGATTTTGATGGAAATGGAACAATAGATAACAACAGTCAAAATCCGTCTTATGTTTATAACACAGCAGGAACTTATAATGTTAATTTAAATGTGATAACTCCAGGATGCAGCGATGATACGACTATGCAAGTAGTTGTAGTTTCTGGCTCTACTGCTAATTTTACAGCACCAACCGTATGTTTAGGGTTAGTAACTAATTTTACAGATGCTTCTTTAGGAGGAGTAGATACTTGGGGTTGGGACTTTAATAATGACGGAATAGTAGATAATACATCTCAAAATCCAAGCTATATTTTTCTTGCACCAGGAACCTATCCTGTTAATTTAGCTGTATCTGTTGGTGGCTCTTGTCCACACGATACTACGATAAATGTTACAGTATCAGCAAGTTCAACGGCTAATTTTTCAGCTCCAACAGTTTGCTTAGGAATGACAACTAACTTTACAGATTCATCTATAGGAGGTGTGGATACGTGGAATTGGGATTTTAATAATGATGGAGTTATCGATAATTTAACTCAAAATCCAAGTTATACATTTCCTTCTGCCGGAACTTTCCCAGTATATTTACAAGTTTCTATAGGAGGTTTCTGTTCTCATGATACTACAATTAATGTTACGGTAAACCAAAGTTCTGTTGCTAGTTTTTCTACGTCTGCAGTTTGTCTAGGCATTGCAACTCCTTTTACTGATTTGTCTGTTGGAGGTGTAAATTTATGGGATTGGGATTTTAATAATGACGGAATTGTAGATAATTCAACACAAAACCCAAGCTATACATTTCCTTCTGTAGGTACATATCCCGTTAATTTGAATGTATCAGTTGGGGGACTATGTCCTCATGACACAACTATTAATGTAAATGTTTCAGCACAACCAACTGCAGCATTTACTTTTACAAATGAAT
>CAYHWX010000147.1:0-8066 GCA_964360245.1 uncultured Vicingus sp. | reverse complement strand
TTCGTTAGGAATAGAACTAATAAAAATATTTGTAAGCCAGTTGGATGGAACATTAGAAAGATTAAACGATAAAGGGACTGTCTATAAAATTGTATTTCTTCCTCGAAATTAATTTAAATAACTATTTTCGTGCTTAGGGTTAACACCAATTTGTTGATAAACAAAGCTAAAAGTTAATTAATTCCTCAACAGAATAAAGCATATTTACATCCACTTAAAAAACAAATGCATTTCGTTATTTTTCTAAATAAAATACCCCTATTAAAATTCTGTTTTACTTTGCTTTTTGCATTGCTTTTTGTCGTTGCTTATGGGCAAAAAAATAAAAAGAAAGTAAACTATGAAACTGTTTACGCCATAGAATTTAAGCAAGTAAAAGAATCTTCTTATAACGTAAAATTAATTTCTCTTTCTAAAACTGTTCCAGAAAAAAAGTGGAAAAACCATCATGGAGAACCAATGAGTGTTTTAGATTCTATCTGTAAATTTGATAATGGATTTTTATGTTCTTCTTTTCCAACCAATTCCAACAGCCTAAAAAATGAATATTTAATCTATTATTTTTCATTAAAAGAATCTTCTTGTCCTACGCTATTTAGCCTACTTAATTATTATCAACACATTCTTGATACTAATTTACTACTCCATAGTTTGCCAAAAGAATTAAAATTATTGCCCGCCGTTTGCTCTTCTTTTAATCCAAACTCGTCCAACGGAATAGGCGGTGTTGGATTTTGGCATTTAAATTATCCACAAGCTATTAAATATGGTTTAACTATTAATGAATTAATGGATGAACGTAAAGATTTTGAAAAATCAACAAAAGCTGCGACTAACTATATAAAAGATTTATATCAGCTATATAATAACTGGGAATTAACACTTGCCGCTTATTCGTGTGGTGTTACAACTGTAAATAAATATATCAATCGTTCTAAAGAAAAAACCTATGAAACCATCTTTCCAAGTTTACCAAAAGAAACAAGAGATTTTGTTCAGGCTTTTGTGGCGATGAATTACATTGCTAATTATGATGATTATGGAGCAGTCCAACTCCAACCAATAATTGAGTCAGATACTATCCAAATTGAAAGAAAACTGATGTATAAATCATTAAAAGATGTAATACAAATCGATTTAGCTGAACTAACTTTTTTAAACCCAACCATTAACATAGAAATTTTTCCAGCAAATTTTACTGCCTATTTTCCAAAAGGAAGCAAAGAAAAATATGTAACACTAAAAGATAGTATTTACTTTTACCAAGATTCTGTTTTGTTAAAACCAAAAATAGATTCGATAATTATACCTAAAGATGGAGAACCATTTACATATAAAGTTAAATCAGGTGATGTGTTAGGTGTAATTGCCAATCGTTTTCATGTTCGCATTTCACAACTTCAAGATTGGAATAATTTGCATAGTACTAGAATTAATGTTGGACAGAAATTAACTATTTATGGTAAGAAATCAAAGAACGAAACACAAGAAGTAGAAGATGACAGCCTGAAACAACCTGAAACAACTAATAACCATCAACCTATTGAAAACTTTATTACCTATACTGTTAAATCTGGCGATAATTTGTGGTTAATTGCCAAAAATTTTAAAGGGATATCTGCTGAAGATATCATGGAGTTAAATGGAATTGATGAAAATATAAAAGCTGGACAAGTATTAAAAATCAAGACGAAATAGAAGAAAAAAAATCGAACATTAGCCCTTTGTTTACTTGGCTAAGTTTATTGACAGTAATGGCTTTACTACTGTTGATTATGCTTTTTTTCCCAGAAAAAGGGATTAAAATAGGAAGTACTACCTTACAATTTCCTTCTTTATCCGATTTTTTTTCACCTAATAGCCAAAATGATAGCCTAGCCAATTACAATAAAGATGTAGCAAGTTTATTTGATTCTACAGTGGTGTTAAGCAAAGTTGATTCTGCAATTCTTCAGCAAAAGTTAGATTCATTAAAAGATTTTAGAAAAAGATTTCAAGTAACCGATGGAAGTAAATCTGCCATGCACCGTTTTTTTGAAGCACTCGACAATGCTAGTAATCAAAAGGTAAGAATTATGCATTATGGCGATTCTCAAATTGAAGCAGATAGAATTACCTCTTTCTTAAGAAATGAGCTCCAAAATAAATTCGGTGGTAATGGTGTAGGGTTATTTTCAATTATTCAAGTAGCTCCTTCCATGAGTGTAAACATTGAATATTCAGAAAATTGGACTCGATATACTGGTTTCGGAAGCATTGACAAATCTGTTCCTCATAAAAAATATGGTGCTTTAATGAATTTTTCGAGGTTTGCTCCTTTTCCAAAATCCTTAATAGTAAACGACAGTATTCAATATGAAGCATGGGTAAAAATAAAAAAACCAAGAGTTTCTTATGGTAGAACAAAAACCTACTCTCAATTACGAATATTTTTAAGCAATTCGCACACCAACATTACTTATAAAATTACTGCAGATGGCTCGGAAATTAAGACAGGAACGATAGAACCAAATACGCCTTTCCAAACTTTAAACACCAACTTTTCGACAACACCAGAAGAAATTATAATCACTTTTTCGGGAAGCGACAGCCCTGATATTTATGGAATATCATTGGAAGGTGGGACTGGTATTGTAATGGATAACATTCCATTAAGAGGTTCATCGGGAACAATTTTTGCGCAACAAGATGCTACATTACTCGGAAACATGTATGCCAACTTAGCCCCAAGCCTTATCATTTTAGAGTTTGGTGGAAATACAATTCCTTATATCGATTCAGAAAAAGCATGTGCAGACTATGGAGGATGGTTTCAGTCGCAAATAAATTTTATAAAAAAATTAAATCCTAATGCAGCAATAATTGTAATTGGACCTGGCGATATGTCAATTAAAGAAAAAACAGAATATGTTACTTACCCATATTTAGAAGGAGTTCGTGATGCCTTAAAAAAAGCCGCTTTAAATTCGGGTTGTGTATTTTGGGACATGTATGAAGTGATGGGTGGAAAAAACTCCATGTCCAAATGGGTTAATGCAGTACCATCTTTGGCTGCCTCAGATTATACTCATTTTAGTCCATTAGGAGCTAAAAAAATAGCTGAAGAGTTTAATGCTATATTATTTAAAATGTATGAAGACTATAAACACCCCAATCAAAAAAAGAAATCAATAGCAAATGATAGCATTCAATAGAAACATACTTACATTTCTGCTCTTGTTATTTGCAATGTTTACTAAAGGGCAGGAGAATCCTCACCTTTTGCCTTATCACGATTTTGTGGTTTACGATTCTAATTACGTCCATTTTTATAATGACAGCACTAATTTCAATACATTTTTTGAAAAGCTAGACACCTTGATTTTTAAAGGAAAAGGAAAAATAAACATCATGCAAATTGGTGGTTCCCATGTTCAGGCAGATATTTGGTCGGACCAAATGCGTACCAATTTTCAAAAATTTTCACCTAACTTAAATGGCGGAAGAGGATTTTTGTTTCCCTTTCACTTAGCCCAAACCAATAATCCTTATTACTACAACGTCACTTATACAGGTGCATGGGAAGGTTTTCGTAATTCAGTTGCTAATCATCATTCAAAATGGGGAGTTGCAGGAATAACAGCTTCTACAAAAGATAGTGTTGCTACTTTTAAACTCGTATTTAGGGGAGATAAAACACCCTATTATGATTTTAACAGTGTTAAAATTTTTCATGATATAGATTCTACTAGCTATTGTATTACTTTACTTTCCGACACTTGTACATTAATCAGAATAAACAGAGAAATTGGTTATACTGAATTTCTTTTTGATACTTATCAAGATTCTATTGAGTTTTTGATTTACAAGGAAGACACGATATCATCCTCTTTCTTTAATTTGTATTGAATAAGTTTAGATAATGATGACCCAGGCATTGTTTATACTTCTATTGGTGTAAATGGTGCAAGAACAAAAAGTTATTTAAAATGCGAACAGTTTACTCAACATTTAAAAGCCATCAACCCCGATTTAGTAATTTTTTGTATTGGTATTAATGATGCTTACGAGCCAGACTTTTGCGAAAACTGCTTCGAAAATAATTATGACACATTAGTAGCATGGGCTCGAAAAGTTAATCCTGCTGCAGAGTTTTTATTTGTAACCAATAGCGACAGTTATTATAATAAAAGACACCCCAATCAAAGAGCATTATTAGTAAGAGATGTAATGATTAAGCTTTCTAAAAAATATAATGGTGGTATGTGGGATATGTTTAACGTGATGGGTGGTTTAGGGTCTATTAAAACTTGGCAAAACAACAATTTCGCTAAAAGAGATAAAATTCATTTAACGAAAGAGGGGTACATTTTAATAGGAGATTTAATGTTCTCAGCAATTATAAAAGAGTATGACAAGCATTTGAAACTGAAAATTGAAAATTAGAAATTCCCCTCTTGAGAGGGGAAGATTTTGTCCATCCGCTTATAGCGGACTGGAAACAAAATCAGGGGTGTGTAAAATGATAAATAAAAGTTAAAGAATAAATTGATAAAAGCAGTAATATACGATATGGATGGCATCATCATCAACTCCGAACCACTTTGGCGAGAAGCAATTATTTACACTTTCAATAATGTAGGTTTAGATTTTACAGAAGATAAATGCAGAATTACACAAGGCATGCGGCTTTATGAGGTAGTAGAATATTGGTCTATTAAAACACCATGGAAAGGCAAAACGATTTTGGAAGTTGAAGCAAACCTATTAGCAAAAATAACTGAACTCATTTCCAAAAAAGGAACTGCAATGGAAGGAGTCAACGAATCGCTGCAACACTTTAAATCAAAAGGATTTAAAATAGCACTGGCTTCCTCTTCTGCCACATCCTTAATCAACACTATTTTAAATCGACTAGCCATTAAAAATGAATTTGAAGTAATTAACTCTGCCGAAAATTTAAATTATGGAAAACCTCACCCCGAAATTTTTATTAAAACGGCACAACAACTTGGAGTAAAACCTATTAATTGTTTGGTTATAGAAGATTCTTTTCATGGGGTATTAGCTGCCAAAGCAGCATTAATGAAAGTTATTGCAATACCAGACCAAGAAAATTGGAACGACCATCGTTTCTCTATTGCCGATTATCAACTAAAAAGTTTAACAGAATTATCAACTATAACTTTTGAATGAAGTAACCAACATATCGCAATGGGCTAGCTGGTTTTTTAGTTTTGAAAACCTAAAACACATTTTTACCTACAACGAAGGTGAACCCATGATTTTTTCTCAATTTTTCTTTTGGGGATTTTTTGCAGTTGTACTTCTTTTTTACAGCATCGTTTACAAAAAAAGGGGATTGCGAAATGCTTATCTTTTTGCCGTTAGTTTATTCTTTTATTATAAAACAAGTGGTTTATTCATCAGTATTCTTTTGTTTTCTACTTTTTCCGATTACACCTTCGGGCTGCTTATTTATTCTTCCAAAAAGAAACTCTATAAAAAAATATTTGTTGCTTCCGCTGTTATCATTAATCTTTTTGTACTGTGTTATTTTAAATATGCTTATTTCTTTACCGATTCATTTAACCAATTGTTTCATACCAATTATGAGGTCTTTAACCATTTTGCCCAATGGACCAACGATAATGTTGGCACCCATTTTTCAGTCAATCAAATTCTTTTACCTGTTGGAGTTTCGTTCTATACATTTCAAACCATCAGCTATTCGATTGATGTGTATCGCGAAGAAATAAAACCAGTAAGAAGTATGTTGGATTTCGGATTTTATGTATCCTTTTTCCCACAATTAGTTGCAGGTCCAATCGTTCGAGCAGCAGAATTTATTCCTCAATTATACAAACCTTACATCCTTACCAAATACAATTTTGGCTTGGCTTTGTTTTGGATATTAAAAGGTTTAACCAAAAAAATAATTATTGGCGATTATATTGCCGTTAATTTTATTGATCGAATTTTTGATAATCCTACCCTATTTACAGGCTTTGAAAACCTAATGGCTTTATATGGTTATTCTTTACAGGTTTATGCCGATTTTTCGGGTTATACAGATATTGCCATTGGCGTAGCTTTACTGATGGGCTTTACGTTGCCTGTCAATTTTAATTCGCCTTATAAAGCCCAAAATGTAGGTGAATTCTGGAAACGTTGGCACATGAGTTTATCCTCTTGGTTAAAGGATTATTTATACATTCCTTTGGGTGGAAACCGTGGAGGAACCATTGGAACTTGGATTGCTTTAGTTTTTATTGTAGCTTTTATCATCTTAATTTCTGGTAAAATGTTAATCGTTTATACTTTTGTTTGGATAGCTTTATTATGTACATTTTTAGCGGTTTGGATAAAAAGTTTTAAGGCTTGGTTAATCACTAATATTAATCTTTTAATAACTATGTTATTAGGAGGATTATGGCACGGTGCAAGCTGGCAATTTGTTATTTGGGGTGGGTTAAATGGGATTGGTCTTGTTGTGTATAAACTTTGGAGAAAAATTAGTCCTTACGAAAAATACAACAACATACTGGCTATTGCTATCAAAGTTTTTATCACTTTCAATTTTATCACTTTTACTCGAATTTGGTTTAGAGCAGAAACCATGGAGTCTACTTGGCAAATTTTAAAACAAATAAGTACAAATTTTAGTGTAGCATTAATTCCAGATATACTTTATTCGTATAGCAATGTTTTTATCATGATGCTTTTGGGTTTCGTTATTCATTGGTTACCTACCAACATTAAAGATTGGTACACTAATCTTTTCATCAACCTTCCATTTCCAGTTAAAATAGTTATTACTGTACTTACTGTTTTTGGAGTTTACCAAGCCATGTCTTCCGAACTACAAGCGTTTATCTATTTTCAGTTTTAATCAATTCTATGGTTAGGAAAATAGGGTAAATATTGTAATTTCCTAATATTTGTTTAGCTTTACTCCCTTATTTTCAATAAAATTTATTCATGAAATAAGCCATGAGCAAAATGCTCGTAAACTCCGATGAATATTTCACATGGCGATTCCATATGACCGATTTAATAAAAATAAAAATATACATATGAAAAAAATAATGCTTTTTGTTGCACTGTTTTCAGCTTTAACCACTTTTTGTCAAACAGATTCCTTGTTTATCAGAAAAATTTATGATAAAGCGTTAGAAAACGGACAAGCTTATGAAAATTTAAGAAGTCTTTGCAAAGGTGTTGGCAATCGTATTTCAGGCTCTCCTGAAGCAGAAATGGCAGTTAAATGGGGAGAGAAATTAATGAATTCTTACCATTTCGATAAAGTTTATTTACAAGAAGTAATGGTTCCCCACTGGGTACGTGGAACAAAGGAAACTGCTTGGATAATTAACGAAAAAGGTGCTACCCAAAAGCTTCACATCCTTGCTTTGGGTGGTTCGGTAGGAACAAATGGTTTTATAGAAGGTGAAATTATTGAAGTAAAAACAAAGGAAGAATTAAAAGCGTTAGGTAAAGAAAAAGTAAAAGGAAAAATTGTTTTTTTTAACGAACCTTTCGACCAAAAATTTCTGGAAACTTTTCAGGCTTATGGTTCTTGTTATTACCAACGAGGAGATGGTGCAAACGAAGCCAGTAAATTAGAAGCAAAAGCTTGTGTTATTCGTTCTTTAGCTAGCTCAACAGATAATTTTCCACATACAGGAGTATTACACTATGAAGATACCGTTAAAAAAATACCCGCAGCAGCTATGAGCACGATGGATGCCGACTTATTATCCAGTTGGTTAAAAACTGAAAAAGTTGTTTTAAAAATTGATATGAATTGCGAAACATTACCCGATGTAAAATCCTACAACGTTATTGGAGAAATGAACGGGAAAGATGAAAAAGTAATTACTTGGGGAGGCCACCTAGATTCATGGGATGTTGGCGAAGGGGCACACGACGATGGAGCAGGAATTGTTCAAAGTATTGAAGCCTTAAAAATTTTAAAAGAATTGGGGTATCAGCCCAACCATAAATTAAGATGTGTATTATTTATGAACGAAGAAAATGGCAACAAAGGTGGCGAAGGTTACGCAAGAATCGCTATTGAAAACAAA
>CAYHWX010000146.1:0-8119 GCA_964360245.1 uncultured Vicingus sp. | reverse complement strand
TCCCTATCTCCCTTGTTTTATAAGGGGTTTTCATGTTTATGCGCATGCTCTATATCTGCCCTTGCCTGGCAAGCCCATTGAAATTTTAAATCATTTTCACGAATCAACCTGCAAATTTCTCTGACTCTCCGCTTACTAGTCAAAAATTCATCATCAAAGAAAAAAATGGCATTTACACCATACGTATCCATGAGATACTTTATTTCGGTAATCACTCTTTGCGCTGAATGGAATCTAACCGGCTTGGTTCTCTTACTGTTATGACAAAAAACACACTTAAACGGACATCCCCTGCTGGTTATTAAAGCAGCACCGACATTCTCGATTGGAGAAAATTTAAACGTTTGCAGTACATTCCTTTTGCTATTGGTATAAAAAGACATATCCATCAAATGAAAGGCTGGCATAGGTACTTCATCAATTTCTTTAATATAGGGCGTCTCAATTATTACACCCTTATTTTTAAATTTTTGCGTGTGATATTGTTGAATAATTTCAGCCAGTGCCAGCTCGCCGTCACCTTTAATTATGATATGCGCATGTAAAAGCCCTTCATCAGGCAACGCAGAGACATGTGGACCTCCTATGATAACAAGAGCATCTGTATTCTCCCTGCAAAAATCAGCAATGTCATACCCTCGTTTTATTACAAGTGATGTAGCCGTTATTCCTACAATATCAGGTTTAAACTCAAAGATTGATTTTTTTACATCCTGACCAACAACTTCATCAATTATCCTTACTTCTAAAGGAATATTATTTCTTTCTGCGTACATTAAACTGTAACTTGCAAGATAACCTAAATTAAAAGGGGGAGACACCTCCATCGGAGTCTCTCCATAATCTTTTGGAAATATTAATGCCAATTTAATCATTTAAATGCCTTTTTGTGTAAGTTTTAGATGCAATAAAATATTAAATTGGAGAATGTAAATACCATAGTAAACATTAAAAAGGACCCTAGTTTGTTTTATATACACTGCATCCCTTGCATTGAACCGGAGTTATTCCTTCATGCACCATTTCTCTAAATTTTTTATATTCTTCACTATACCATATTTCTTTGAAGCTTTTCTCAAAGACATTCCCCAGTGCAGCTTTCTTCTGGAAGTCCCTTTGATTTGCTTCATTTCCTGCACAACAAGGTACTACATGTCCTGTAGCAAAAATAAATGGTTCGAGCCAAGCAGTACATTGAGAAATAGTTGGTTTATCCAGTTGTGCACAGTCATTATAAATCACTCTTATACCAAGTTCTTTTGCTCTTCTTTGAATTTCATCTCTCTTTTCAAGAGGAATATCAACAGATATATCCTTCGTTTCGTCAAAGGGGTGAAGCAAGGGAGTAAATAATACTTGAAATTCTTTTGCATTTAGTGAGTGAATTAACTCGAGAAATGGAATCATCTCATGATAGTTTTGTTTATTAACAATAAAGTGGAAATTGATTATGGGTAAAAGAGTTTTTTTGTCATGTTTTAATTTAATTAGATATTTAATATTGTTCATTACTTTATCAAAGTTGGAACCAATACAAACCTCTTCATATGTTTCTTTCGTTGCCCCATATATTGAAATATAATAAAAATCTACTTCTAGATCCATTACCTGATCGAGTATTTTTTCGTCAATATGATTGAATGTATCAATTAGTTCAACCAATATAGACTTGTTTTTCACATAAGCCACCATTTTTAGAAAATTCTTATTCAGGAAACTCGACCCAATTCCCGTAAGTCCAATCCATCTTAACTTAGGAAATTGATCCACTATACCCTTGAATTCTTCAAGCGACATATTTCTGGCTTTTTCATTCCAATAAGTATGCTCACAGATAGTACATTTTAAATTACATACCGTTGTAGGTTCAATTTCAATAGATGGGGGATAGGGGACACCCCAAGGAAAAAACCTAATTAAGAACGTTTTCGAAAAAAGGTCAGACCATTCCCAAAAATACATCCAGAAATAATTACCTATCAATCTAAATTTGCCTTTGTGAAACAACCAAAGTATATATCTTATCTTAAACAATAAAGAGCTTGCCATCGCAATACTAAATCCCTTTCATTTCAAGTTCCCATTTCACTTTATAAGTCTACCTATTTGTTGTAACAGGCATTCTTATATACTTCATACGTTTTTTTATGTAACAAACACCTTTAAAAAGAATGGTAGTATCAGTCATATTGGCACCTTTTACCTGGAGATATTGCCATGAGTTACCAGAACTGCAAACAATTAAGCCTATTCGATTGGGTATGGCAAAAAGCAATAGACCAAGAACATGAACTTGCAAATCTTGCCCAAAAAATTGATTGCTATAATTCGCGCTCTCTTTACATAAATATTACTCGAAAAGGGGCAGGCGTGCCAAAGATATCCGTCTATTGGTCACCTTGCATATTTTAAAACATCGTGATAATCTCTCAAACCAGGAGGTTGTAAATAAATTTCACGAAAATATATACTACCCTTACATTTGTGGTGTATCTCTTTCTAATGCCTTTAAAAACCTTAACGAATCCACAATGGCAAAATTTCGCAAAAAAATCACCGCAGAAGATGTGCAATAAATGGGATCCATTGTAAGGGAACAACTCATCCAGGAAAAGAAAATAAGTTCTCGTACCCACATCCTCTATATAACAGCCATGGAAAAATATATAGAATACCCCACTGATAGTTCACTACTCCATAAGGGTAAAAGGATTTATTCACACCCTCAGGGATTGCGGAGTAAAGGTCCCTCAAAAATAATGAATTATTACTCCTTCTCTGTAGCTGGTTTACAGATAAAGATAAAACTGTAGCTATAGCGTAAAGGAATAAATCGAACAAAAAGATGCGCCATTAATTTCAGAATGAGTTTTAGCCATGAAGAGGTCCTATCTAAATCTGATATGTGTGAATTATCACAAAATACACGCTCTATAACAAGGCCACTTTTAATCAAAAGTTCCTTATAACCCAGAAATGAATATCTGTTAACAACAGGCTGAAAATCTGTCTCATAACCAAATTTATGCAAAAAATAATCCTTGTTAGGAACAAAAATATAAATTTGCCCGGATGGCTTTGTCACTCTGCGAATCTCACTTAAGATATAAGTTTGTTTCTCAAAATGTTCGAGACTGCCCAAGCATGTAACATAATCAAAAAAATTTTCTTTATAGGGTAAACCATCATTAACATCTGAACATACCATGTCCGCCTTGCATAATTCTCTTGCCTTTTCAATAGCAACACCAGATATATCAATACCGTAACATTGGAGACCTAAAGATTCAGCCCGATGCAAAAATTGTCCATTACCACAGGCAATATCGAGTAATCGTTCCCCTTTCTTACAGCCTAACCTACGCAGAGGTAAACCATAGTAATCAACTCTATTAAATGGAAGCTTTATCCAATTATCGCCATGTTGACTACTGGAATACTGCTCATCGTAGTAATTATCAATACGCGAACCACTCACATTTAGACCTCCCTATTTCACTTTGTCAACAACAATTCAATGGTAAATAGAAACACCTTGTAACAGTCCTCACTCGATTTCAGCAAAAATCATACTCCCATAAACAAACTTCTACAGTGATAATATTTTACTTTTATGTTACTGTTTATTAACAAAATCACGCATGTACGAAGGTGCAATTTATACCCATGGCATATCAATTAATGCAGAAAAATTGTAACTGAGTATTGTAAATATAAAATCTTAATAAGATTTAAAAGATAATAATTTTGCTTGTTTTTTACTGTCTCCGCTATGTTTTTGTTGCATTTTTAGAAAATTTTTCATATATAAATTTGTAAGTAACTCAAGAACTTTTCCATACTAATATTCGATGGAAATATTCACCAAGCAGAGCCGTAGATAACATGCTATTAATTCTCTATTAAACAATTACTTTGTATTTTCCATAGTTTCTAAGAGTTTTAAAATGCCATCTTTCCGTTTTTCCAGGGAAAAATGTTCTTTTATCCTTTTACGAGCTTTTTTACCAAGGTCTTGACACACTAACGCTTCCTTTATCTTGTCTGCCAAATCTTTTGAAATAAAATCATTAACAAAAAATCCGCAATCACCAACAACCTCTGGTAGGGCTGTGTTTCTACTTACTACAGGTACACATTCATGCAACATTGCCTCTGCAACTGAACAACCAAAAGCTTCATGCTTAGAAAGTTGGACATAAACAGAAGCCTCACTTAGCAATTTAGTTAATCCCTCAAAACTAAGGTATCCTGTAAATATTACATTTGATGTAGCGTGTAATTTCAATTCCTCACAGGTATTATCCTCTTCCTGTGGTGCTCCGACTAAAAAAAATTGTACCTTAGGTAAAAAAGCGGCACTCTCTACAAATATTTTTAATCCTTTTCTTAAATAATTTTCCCTATTTATATTTCCAACAGTAACAACTATATTTTTCTTTTCCACATCGGGTAATTTCCTATAATAATTACTATCAAAACCATGGTAAATTAATTTGATTTTTTTGGGGCCAGTTCCAGTATTTTCTATGATTTCTTTCTTATTGTATTCAGAAACGGCAACGATTTCATCGGCAAAATAAAGCATAAACTTTACAAACCATTTCTTCAGTGGATGGGAATAAAGTCCGTATGGTTTGCCATCAATGGTCATATTTGCAGCTTCTTCTCCTCCTACAATAATAATCGATTTCTTACCCATCAGTTTACAAATAATTATTGCAAAAAATGCATGGAGCTTACCAAACCACGACACCGTAACATCAGACCAAAAAATACCTCTAAACAATTGAACAACATTTTTAATAAAAAATATTAAGTGACCTCCCTTTAAAATTCCTATAAGATATATAAACTCACACACCCTAACTTCATGCTTAGACTCCATAATCTTTTGATCGTTTATAAAATACTGCCCAATAAGTTTCTGTGTAGAGGAGTAAATTGGATATATATACAAAATTTTCATATCTTATTTTATCCTTATAACTAAAAACAGATAAAGTTAAAAAAGGGTTAAAATCCTACATCACATTAGTAAATGATCATATTCATTTTCCCATGTTACATAAAATAGTATATATTCGTTTGCAAACAGTCTCCCACGAATAGAACTTCTGGTGCTCAGAAATAAAACTGAACCCATTTTGTCCTAATCTGCAACGCAATTCAGGAGAAGCAGCCAGTTGTCTTATGGCGTGAGCCAAAGCTATTTTGTTACCAGGTGGAACAAGCAACCCAGTTTCTCCGTCCTTAATCAATTCAGGGATCGCTCCTGCTCTCGTGGTTAGAATAGGCAAACCGAATGACATCGCTTCTAGCAATACAATACCAAAAGTCTCATAGAGAGACGGTAATACAAATATATCTGCACTTCTATATAATTGCCTTAATTGTTCCCGATCTGCTATGTGTCCATGAAAAATTACAACTTCACCAAACCCATAATTGCCAATTAACTTTTTCATTTCACAAACATATTCAGGCTCATCCTCAGTATTTCCAACTACATCCAGTTCAAATCTTAAATCAGTTAATTCTGATAATGCATGTAAGAGATAACATAACCCTTTACGTTCAATTACACTTCCTACAAATAGAAGTCGAAACTTCTCTCCATCGAGTTCATAGGAACGGTAAGTGACTTCTGAATCAAGTTGAATATCAACACCACAATACACTACCTTAACTTTATCTTTTGGACAACCCAGCATAAGTACATCATGCATAGATTGCTCACTATTAGCCAGAATTACATCACCCTGTCGAAGAAAATACCGTAAGATTAAGTGATCAACAAATCTCCAGAAAGGTCGTCTTAACAAATAATGATCTTGATAAATATTAAACTGCATTAATAATACAATCTTGATTCCATGTATTCGAGCCCACCAATTAGTCAAAAGAAAACGTAAGTGAGAATAACAATCCTCAAATAAAATGCAATCCCCTAATTTCAATCGGGAAAATCTTTTTAAAACAAAATAATTTGCCAATATCAATCGGACAGGCAAAGGTAACCACGGAATGTCCTGAGGCAGGGTAATGTTTCTCACATCTGCCCCGAACTCTTGCAAATAACGATACACTTGCAGATGATACACTGCCCCCCCAGTTTCTGGTCTTGTGCTCACATTAAACATTACAATTGGCACATTTGTATTAACCCTTTTGTAACTCTTTATCACTTTTCTCTTGAACACTTATTTTGTATCCAAACCAAATGCTTTATCCTTACGAGCGTAAACGGTTATAAAAGGTGCTATTTGGGAAACAGGTTTGTATCTTACAATTGCCATTAGCTTTCTCAGTCTCACAACAAAAGGCCTTCGAACCAAAGCACTCCAAAATGAAGCAGTAGCTGCATACTTTTTTTTCCATATACTGTAAGATTCTAATTCAGATATTCTAGACCATATCTTAAATTTAATATCTACAATCTCAAATCCTGCACATTTAAGCATTTCGCTGAGCGTTATCAAATTAAAATGAAAAAGATGCAAAGGATTTTGAATACCCATCCAATCAGCCTCAAATATTTTTAGCTCCAAACATTCAAAATTTGGAACACACACTACAATTATCCCATCATGTTTAAGAATTCTATTACAATTCTTTAATACTTGCAACGGATCATGGCAATGCTCTAACACATTGAGTATAGTTATTGCATCGAAATGAAAAGATGAAAACCCTATGCTATCCAATGTCCCACAGATCAACTTGTGGTAACCATTTTTAGCAGCTTTAAGTGCCTTTATATCAACATCAACACCATAAGTATCCCACCCAGCTGTACGAACTAAACGTAAAAAATCACCATTTCCACACCCAACATCAAGTAATTTCCCTCCCCCCCGATAAGGAATAATAGGATTCACTTGTGATCTCAATATGCCTGCAAGCGCCCTGCACAGAAGCTGTTCAAAAAAGTTCCTGTACGTTGAAGGATATCGTCCCGCCTCTATAAATATTTTTTCGCGAATTTTATTTTTAAAACTGGAAACAGGAATAGAATGGGTGTGAGACTTTTCAGGATAGAACGTCTGTATCACTTCCTTACCAGGTCGAGGATTCACCAAGGACATCCCACATCCTTGACACTCTATTATGTTAAATCCGTTATTCGATAGGACATGTTTAGCACTTGAAAGAGTTTCTTTGCAAAAGGGGCAATTCGAAAGGTTTTCTAAATAATGAGTAAATTCTTTCATCGAAATAGTATCCAGCTTCTAACTGAAATTTTGGCATAAATCCATACTTGTGTAAGATTAAGAAATCGTAAATTTAATTCATGACTTTATCTATTACTTGTTTTAAATCACTCCAAAAATTTTCTGTTGAATACTCTTTATAAGAAAGTTTTGCATTATTACTTAATAATGATAATAATTTTTCATCTTTTGATAATAACGCAATTTTTTCCTCAAGTTCGTCTTCGTCTCCAGGAGAAACTAATAAACCATTATAACCGTCCTTAATATAGTCTATCGCAGACATGTTTTTTGACGCTACAACAGCCTTTCCAAAATATGCGGATTGTATAAAAATCATGTTGCCCCCCAGATGCCGGTAATTATAAAAAGGAACTACAACAAATTTTGACTTTGCCAATAATTCGGTAAATTCCCCATGGGAAACGTTATACTTGACAATTACGTTATTTTCGCAGGGTAGTTTCGATAAAATACCTGTGTTTGAACCGTCACAGATAATGAATTTTACGTTTTTCAATTTCCTAGTTACTTCAATTAGAGTAGGCCAATCACGTAGGCTCCCACCACCGCTAAATATATAATCACCGCTTTGAACTTTAGTATCATCTTTATATTCTCGAGATTCTTTTATATAAAATATCTTCCCTTTATAATTAAACCTCTCCTGATAATCTTTAATAAGTCCTGAAACGTGCACTATAACACAATCTACTTTTTTTAATGAAAATTTGGTTATTTTACTTATCAAAAAAAAACGAAACGTTTCTTGTGGATGTATTAATAGGTTTATTATTATTATTTTTGGACTTTTTATTCTAAAACAACTAACTAAAAAAGCGTACAATATGCCAGAAAAACCCTCGCTCCAAAAGACAAAAGCATGATACTTATATCTGTTTTTT
>CAYHWX010000145.1:5278-8168 GCA_964360245.1 uncultured Vicingus sp. | reverse complement strand
GTTCCGGTATTTGAACTGTAACCGCAAACATAAACATCACCTGAAATATCTGTTGCGATCCCTAAACCTCCATCATTGGAATTAGAAGAGCCATTGTAAACCTTTGACCAAAGCAAATTACCATTGGCATCGTATTTTTGGGTAACAATGTCTGTGCCGTTTGCGACTGAGGTGGCCTCACCCGTAACCAAAACGTTTCCGCTGTTATCAATAGCAAGAGATGTGATCCTGTCATTTAAACCTGCATAATCGAATGCTTTACTCCATAGTACCGCGCCTGAACTTCTATGATACTTAATCAAAACATAATTCCTGCTGCCTGATGGGAGAAGCCTACTATAACCCGTGATATAAACCGCGTTATTGGTAATATCAATGGCTGAGGGCATGTTGTCAAAAGTTTCAGGCGTACCAAGACCAGCCGAAGTCGAAGGAAGAAAAGTAACGTAATCCTGATTAGGAACTACCTGAGCAAAGGCACTTAGTGCAACAAGGCTCAATAGGGGGAATAGATGTTTTGTTTTCATGTTGGGGTTATTAAAATTACTAATTTTTAATGTGTTTTCCTAATAAATCATGTTATAGAACAGGGTACAGCCGAATAATTTAAACCGGCTTAGAACAAGTGCGGTGCTGTTAATTTTAGTGCAGAAAAAGAACGTATCAATTATATAAAAAATTTATCAATAAAAAAATCCAGATTTCGCTAAAATCTTACATCCAATCAATGTTTTTTCTCATTTATTTAGAGCAAATATACAAAAAAAGGTTATTATAATAACCATTACTTAGGGCGGTAACGTAGGATAACCATTAATCTGATATTCGCTCTTATGGAAGAATTATCAGCAAAACATACTGCCCGAATTAAACGAATTGGCGAACGGGTAAAGGAATTTAGACTAAAAAAAGGATATACTTCTTATGAAACATTCGCTTTTGAGCATGATCTCCCTCGTGTTCAATATGGAAGGTTAGAGCGTGGGGCTGCCAATTTTAAAATGGCTTCCCTGTTACGAGTCTTGGATATTCATAAGATCTCATTAGAAGATTTTTTCGTAGGATTAAAATAATTAACCAATTGTCGCCATTTTAAACTCTTTTTGGACAATCAAAAAAATTGGCTTTATTTTGTTCCGAATCTGGTGAAAGGCTACATTTGATTTGTTTGAAAATAAAAAAATGGGTTTTCAAATAAACTGGTAGCCTTTCCCGGATTTCCATTAAAATAATAACTAAAAGTTCAAAAAAAAGCGAGGATTGCTCCCCGCTTTAGATGTTTTCACAACGGAATAATCCTTATTGTGATTTGCTTTCAAATTGTGATACAAATAACTAATGGTGGAATAACCCTTTCAAGTTGACAGTATTTGAGTTTTTTCTTTCTATTTATGACTTTAACTTAAATCACTCCAATTCTTTGGAGAATTTAGGTGTAAGAACAAAAACTGGTACTTGACCTTAGAAAGAGATATCTATGATTTGAGATAAAAACAATATATTAAAGCAAAAAGTATTGATGAGTATAAAAAAGAAACCCCCAATGTGAGCGAAACATTGGGGGCTAACTAACCTTAAGAAAGAGTTTTTATGAAAAACTTATCTCAAATATAACTATTTTATATATATCTATTCACTTTATTATCAAATAAATTTTAGATGACGGCTTTTCATTGATGACCAAAATTATTGGATGATGATGCAGGCTGATTTTATTTCACAGATACAATCTGTGCTTTAGTTCTTTCACTAAAAATCCTACTTAATTACGGGATTATAACAATTCCATTATTTGTGCCAACCCATTTTTTACTCTGACTATCTATAACCATTGCATTAATAAAATTATCCGGCATATTAGAGTTATTGGAATTAATAATATTCCAGTTAGTATTATCAAAATTAACTATGCCAGCACCTTCTGTTCCAATCCATTTTAAATTATTTTGAAAGCAAACAATTGGTCTCACCAGATTAATCGGTAAGGATGAATTGCTTGAGTTATAAGTCTGCCAAATGGTACCGTCAAACTTTGTTAAGCCACCATTAGTTCCGATCCATTTAGTATTGTTTGTATCAATTGCTATACAATAAACATTATTACTTGGTAAATTTGAATTTCCGACATTATAAGTATTCCATACTGCACCATCAAATTCACTTACACCACCACCTGTACCAATCCAAATAACGCCAAGCTTATCTATTGCCAATGCACCGACAGAATTACTCGGAAGTCCTGAATTAGTAGGGGTATATACAGTCCATAAGCTCCCATTAAATTTAGCAAGACCGCCTCCGCTAAAAGTTCCAACCCAAACCGTATTACTCGCATCAATTACAATACTTCTAATTCTGTTAGAAGGAATTGCTGAATTAAAAGCATTGTAAATCTGCCAGCTACTTCCATTGTATTTAAGTAACCCATTATTTGTACCTGCCCAAATATTCCCTGAATTATCTTGTTTAATGCAATTAAAAACTTTACTCGGAAATGAATTGCTAACCGAATCAAAAGTTATCCATGAAGTACCATCGTATTTTGTTAATCCAGCGTCGGTGGCAAACCATAAATTGTTAACGTTATCTAAAATAATCCCATTAATTTTATTACTTAAGAGACTTGTATTGGTAGTATTGAAAACAGAATAAGAAATAGGAAAGGCGGAAGGAGTCGTAATGGGAGAATCAACCGTCTTTTTTTTACAAGATAAAAAAGCAAATACAACTATATAAAAATAATACCTAAACATTATTTACAATTATATAAAAATAAATGTAAGCATAATTTTTAAACTACTATTAAAACACTTTGGTTATTATAAAATAACTAATTCGTGGGGGGGTGGGGGGGGGGTGGGTGGTGGGGGGGGAGGGGTGGAGTGGGGGG
>CAYHWX010000145.1:0-5268 GCA_964360245.1 uncultured Vicingus sp. | reverse complement strand
CAATATAAAACTTTTAGAGTGATTTTCAATTCCTATAAAAAATTTTTAAACAAATATTAAAACACTTTGGTTAATAAAAAAAAACAAAATCGGCGCCCCCCCCCCCCCGTTTCGTCGAAAAATACGCTATATTTATGAAGGACAGCAATTTTTTAAGTGAAAGATAAGTGAAAGAATTGTATCTTTAGAGCAAGTATCTAAATTACTTTTAAGATGAAACATATATTAATGATTAGTATTTGTGTGTTTGGTTTCTCTCTTATTTCAAGAGGTCAAAACGCAGTAGTTAAGAGTGAAAAAAAATCAGATGTTGCTAAGGAAGAGCAACCTGTTTCTAAAGTTAATGTTGTTGACCCAAATGCTGTAAAAGTTAAGGATAATCAGACTTTTATTGATGGAACAGTTCCAACGCCCGAA
Organism: uncultured Vicingus sp.; assembly: GCA_964360245.1. Taxonomy (GTDB): domain Bacteria; phylum Bacteroidota; class Bacteroidia; order Flavobacteriales_E; family Vicingaceae. Next base: position 4,851 of record CAYHWX010000145.1, on the reverse strand, counting down.
GAACAAGGCTTTACAAAACAAACCATAAATGGTAAAGATACTTATATTAAGGAAGAAGGTCAGATTATGCAGCAATACACTCCTAAAAAATAATATAAATGTATTTGAATTCATATAATTTAATAAATAAGCCCATGAAATTGTTCTCGAAAACAACTCTAATCCTGTTTTTAAATTTACTTCTTGGGACAAAAATCTATTCGCAAGGAACATGCGCAAGCCCTTATAATATGGGTACTATTGGTACGGGCTCAACCTGTACATCTTTTGCAGCACCCGGAACTACGGGAAGTTCGCCTTGTGCTGGGGCAGGTTATGGTGGTAGTGGTGGCGTTACTTATGTGCGGTTTTGTACAGGTGCCTCTTTACAATGTATAAACTTTAGTATTTTGCAGGGTACTGCTTCCGGGAATTGGGCAGTTACGGTTTATAGTGCTAATTGTACCACTGCAATGGATGCACAATGTTTAGGAAACAGTGGTACGGGCGCTACATTTAATACGGCAAGCCCAGCTTATAATCCATATCAGCCAAACTCCTGTTATATTGCTAGAATATGGAATGCAAATTCGGGTTCTTTTTCAATTTGTGCGCAAGCCATGACACCTCCCAACGATCTTTGTGCGGGTGCCACACCAATTGGACCAGCAGTATTACCTTCCAATAACTTTTGCATGACGGCTTTATCACCCGGCGATCCGGGGCCTGCTGCATTTTGTGCCGGTTCATTAGAAAACAATGCATGGTACACGTTTACTACTTCACTTAGTTGTGTAGCACCATGTACGGTTGTTGTTACTATATCAAATATTATATGTTCTGGTGGCGGTGCCGGTTTTCAAATCGGTTATTTTACCGGCACTTGTGGCTCTCTAACTAATATTGGATGTACAAGTGGTTCAGGCGGAACTGTAACCGCAACTATTACCGGATTAACTCCCGGGCAGGTGGTAACTATTGGTCTTGATGGTAATGCCGGTGCAAATTGTACTTATGGGATAAGTGCGTCTAATACTGTTGTTCTTCCAATCGAATTAATGAACTTTATACTAACTAAAAATGTTGGTTATGTTGGATTAAATTGGTCAACTGCAACCGAAACTAATAATGATTATTATACTGTTGAAAAAACAATTGATGGCAAAATATTTGAAACAGTTGCAGTAATTGATGGTGGTGGTAATAGTACAAGTACTATTAATTACAGGTATAATGATGTAAAACCGTATTATGGAATTTCGTATTACCGTTTAAAGCAAACGGATTACGATAAGAGCTACACTTATTCTGAAATGAGAGCTGTAGAATACAAAAACGATATTAAATTAAATTTTGATATTGTTCCTAATCCTTCATCTGGAGGATTTAACTTAAGCTTTAACTCTGTTTCTGAAGAAGAGTATGTTGTTGAAATTACTGATTTAAGCAGTAAAATAATTTATAGTAATACCACGAAACTAACAAATGATAAACTAACTATTGATAATGGATTCGCTGTAGGCATGTATATGCTAACCGTTAGAAACGTAAAAACAAATTTATCAATAGGAACCAAAAAACTTCTTATCTCTGAGTAATCAATGATTCAGGTGGGTTCATTGTATTATATTAATAGTAAATTTTAAGATTCTGTTTTAACTAATTTTTCTGTTTTATAAAACCCACGACTTTCTATCAATTGACCTTATGAATAGTGGTGATAACAATAAATCAAATATTTTTCCTGTTATTTTTGCAATTGCTATTGTGTGTCTTTTTATTTTAGCCGTTTATTTGTCAATCGATAGATGAGAGTTCAAAAGGAACTTTAGACTTTAAAGTGTTGATTTACAAATAAAAAATCCCACTTTTCGCAAGTAGGATTACTAATTCAAATTGATACTTCACTCAATATTTAGGTAAAGACACGCAACTCACCCGATCCACCCCAACGATTTTTATCGAAGCCTGTTTTTATTATTCCATTATCTAAGTAAACCCTTACATCGACCATGTTCCGTAAACAATTGTTGTCAGGTCGTAAATGATAACAAGCTTGACCTAATTAAAAACCATAAAAAATCCTACTATCTTCATAGTAGGATTTAACCTCAAGAGTAATTTTAATTTACTTCTTCTTCGCATTTGAATTTTCAAACTTCTGTTTCGCTTTATTAGTTTGGTTTTGTGCAAACTGTTTGTTTACACCTTTTGTACCTTTGTTTGCGTTTGAAATGTTTGAGGCATTCTGCTGTGGTGTGATTTTCTTTCCCATATTAAAGTGTTTTGATTAATATAATAAAGCTACATAAAAAAATCCCACTTTCGCAAGTAGGATTACTAATTTTAATTGGTATTTCGCTCAATAGTTAATCAAATACGCGCATTTCACCCGAACCACCCCACCTGTTTTTATCAAAGCCAGTCTTTATCATTTCTTCAAGATACAATTTGAAAGCAAATCACAACGGAACGTTGTTTAATTAATCTTTTTATAATACACATATTCAAGGTCAAACTTGATAAATTGATAGTTCTTATCTTCCATTCTCCAACCTTCGTTAAAGTCCGCGTTATTATCTTCACACAATTTACGCAGATTAGAAATAAATTCCATACCTAAATACTCCTTTATAATTTCACCTTCCATAGTAGTTAGTTTTAAGTGGTATTTCGCTCAATATTTATTCGAACACCCTCAATTCCCCCGAACCACCCCAACGATTTTTATCGAAGCCCGTCTTTATTACACCGTTTTCAGCGTAAATCATTACATCGACTACATTCCGCCAACGGCCTGTGCCGGTAAAGTCGCCTTTTTTAGTTCCCTGCGAAATCATCACAAATGATTGTTGTGGGTATTTCTCTTTCAGTTTTACGAAGGATTTAAGTTCAATATCCATATCATCTTTGCTATCCAAAACAACAAAATCAAAATTCTTAGGATCTAAAGTCCCAAGTTCTTTAACTATTTTAAAATTGTCGCCGACAATAATATTTAAACGGTTTAATAGCTCGGTAAATGTTGGCGTATTGTATTGCTCTCTTGCAACGTATAAAATTCGGTAGCCGATAGATGCGAGGTACTGTGTAAATAAAAGCACAAAAGAAGTTTTACCGCTCCCACCCAAGCCATACACTAAAAAATGTGTTGGTAAACACATCTTACCAATCAACCTCAACCAATCGCCGGTTAATTCCACAGGACGAAATTTAGCGTTTCGTGCTTCTTCAACACTCATCACACCGTCATCCTTTTCTGTTTCAGATTCGGTTGGCTCTTCTGCTTCTGTTTCCTCATACTCAAAACCACTTAATGAATGACAACCGCAATCCTTTAACACGCCTTCCAATCCGTTTAATTGCGATTCTGAAATACTCAACGCCTTTTTACCTTGCTGTTTAAAAAAGTCTTCCAACGAGTTTACAATAATTCGGATATGCTTGTAATATTTATCCGAGGTAGTAAGTATTTTATTTTTTATAGACTTCTGAATGCGGCTAAGTAAATTATTTACTTTGTGCTTGGTTATTTCCCTGCCCTGCATAGTGTAATAAGCTTTGATAAATCTCACCGAAGGCATTACCACTTCCGCACCGGCTATTTTATAATAACGGTTAAGGTCTTTATCGCCAAACTGCAATTTAATTTCAGCACCCATTCTGCGATACACACTTACCAATTGCTTTTGGATTTCTACAATAACTTTGGAATGCTTTGAAGTCTTGCGTAACCGTTTTTCAATAATGGCTTTTTGCAAAGCCCGAATAAAGCCTGCAATTTGTTCCTTCGTTTTGGTTTTGTTATGCAGTAAAACAAACCGCCTGATAAAAGAAATTTCAGGGCTAATTAATTCCACATTTTTTCCACGTACCTTTGGTTTAGCAAAGGGCTTTTCTCTTTTTAACTTATTATTACTGCCGTTTCCGCTACTCCTTCCTGATTTGTTAGGAGAAACTGTTTTGTAAGGTTTAAGCTCTTTTAATTTATGCTCTTTTACAGGCTGAGTTTCCTTTGGCGTTTCGGTTTTCTCTGTTTTGGGCTTTTCTTTTTCCTCGATAAACATTTCAAGTGCCTCAAACTGTTTATCAAAACGGTCACGGTATGTATTATACATACTCCAATCTTCGCCACCTTTCGTTACCTTTTCAATAACTTCGTGCATTTTTTTTAGACCGGGTAATAAATTATCTATTCCAACTTGGTTGGCGAACTGATAATAATTTTGAGAGTTGATTTTCATGGTACAATATTTTAAGCTGCCATTTTTTCTTTTTTCATTCGCATCATTTCCATATCGAGTTCAAGTTCTGCCATAGCAAATTCCATTTCAAGAATAATAGCATCCTGCTTTTCGACTTCTTCTGAGCTGAGTATTTTAATTTTATTTCTTTGTCTACTTAAACTGCCTTCGTTTTTGATTAGCTTTAATTGGTGTGGCTCCAAATCAACGCTATCATTAAATTTTAGCTGAAGGATATTCAAGAATTTCTCTATACTGTTATGTGGTAGTAAAGCCGTCATCTTATCCGCTGTCTTTTCAAAGTTGTTATTTGCAACAAGCTCTAAAATGTCTGAATCTAAAAACACATCGCCACCCCTTTGTTTTGAAGCAGGTACAATAATTTTATACTCACTACCATTATTTAAAATAGTGGTTCCGTTTTGTGTTGTTACAAAGTTGCCTCTGACAAGTGATGAGATCACTTTTGAAGCTCTCATTACTGGCACAGCGACTTTTCCTTCTTTTATTTCGGTTACATCCCAATATTCAGGCATTAGAATACCTTTCTTTGTTTCGCCATTGATCGTTGTGTAAGAAACCAATTTACCCTTGTAATCTGCAAAGGCTTGTAATAAGTTTCCTGTTA
>CAYHWX010000144.1:0-8218 GCA_964360245.1 uncultured Vicingus sp. | reverse complement strand
TACTATCACTTTTTTATTAATAATCCTTAGTAAATATCTTTCCGGCAAAACTGGGAGGCAAGGACGACGTTAGAACCTACGAGAAGGGAATCGTTCTTGTCAAAAAGATCTGGAAGTTCTTTAAGGAATTAACGGAATATCCTGTAATTCCGCACTTTGAGAAGGTGCCTGTCAACTCTCCCGACTTAAAAAGCGTGTTGTTTGATTTTCCCCCACCGCCTATTCATACTCTACAGGGAAATTCTAAATCGGGCAAGGGAAGTACAAGTTTTTCTTGTCCTACTATCAAAATAGATAATTAAGGTCAAATCTATTTTACCATACTTATTAAGCCTGGTAAGGGGAGAGAAGTTCTCACACCTGACAGGATGGGGTGGATAAGTCTTTAATACACCTTTTGATTTCAGTATATTTAAGATATAAGGAAAATATTCGGATTATAGGTTTGAATGAATTGTGCTAATGAATTAATCTTTTCCTGTACTCTTATACTAATAATAATGGTTCTACGCTTATCATTGATTACTTGAATGCATACCCTTAAAAGCATTTTACCAAAAGGTTTTCTATCTTGATCGGTAGGAAATGTTGAAATAATTTCAGCAAATATTTTCTCTGTATTTACCTGGGAAACAGAATCATCAAGTAATACTTTGATCATAAATTGCACTATCACCCGAATAGCATTGGTAAAAGGAACACCATATTCCTCCGACAGTGTTAATGGGAAATTAAATTTTCTTATTTCCTCAGGCCGAAATAACGTTACGCATTTATCTCCAAATACTGCCTTTTCCAAATCTTCCACGCTCAAAAATAAAAATCTAAATCGATAAGATGAGAGATAAGCAAAAGAATCTAAATATTGATTGAAACTAATTTTCTTCTGCTCAAATAAAACTTTCACTAATGCGAATGAAGAGCAATATTCCGGAGCTGTTTTCTTAGTTTCCAGTTCGTTTACCTTCAGATATAAAAAATCTTCGGTCAGAACTGGAACGCTATCTTTTTGGGCGAGAATGCAAGCATCACATAAATACGAAGGAACATTTTGCTCTAAAAAAGAAGCCGTTTTATTGGCAGAAGAAATTACCTTGATATTTTGTGAATTGGACTCTAACAGTTTAATGCTTTTTTCAAAATTGTTTTGAATAGTGCTTCTTTTCAAGTTATCAATGGAAGAAAAACTTATTCTTCCTTGAGAATATGCCATATGCCCAAACTGTCCCGGCCAGTACCTAAATTTATCTACCGTATCTAATAGAAAGCTAATCACGGATTGTGGAATCAGTATGTTCGGCAAATAGTTAATAATTGTCTCTATTAAACCAGGCTCTGAAAGTATCAAAGCTGAGGTGCCGTCTATATAGAATGGTTGGCCTGCAATAATTTTTTTTGCAATTTCTTTTTGTGCACTAAACTCTGATGGAGCACCTGTTGTGGCTTTAATAAATCCTCTGTTCTCATTCGAAATAAGTCCAATAGCGTTGGTTAATCCTCCTTGATTAATTGCAAGTAAGGCTAATGGAACTTCATTTTGGCAATATAAATCAAAAAAGTTTCCTCGCTTTTTCTGCTCATCTTCAAGACGTGCAATTAAATATTGCGTGTCTATAGTTTCTCCGGTTGTCGGAACTTCAATAAGTTCCATTTTATCCCATCTACGCTCAAGGGATAATTTTTGAGCATTTTGTATAGATTGCCAGTGAATATACTTCTCTACGGAGTAAATGTTTTCAATTTCATATTCAGCATTACTCGATCGGTATTTGTTTTTAAAAATAACTTTCTCCCCAATTTTTTTATTGACGAGCTCGTCGTATATTTGATCATCATTTGATATTTTTGTGGCATCAAGTTCGTCGCTACTACCAATAAAGAACCATCTATCTTGGTCTTTTAATTTTACAAAGCAATTTTCTTCTGCTTTATCCAGCGGAGTTAAAGAAATATTGATAAGGTTTCCTATCTGAGTAAAAATTATAAAAAGACTACCATATTCTTCTGGGGAAGGACGTCTAAGCATCTTTACTGCATCAATAACTGAATCAAGGGCTTTATTGGCGTCATTGTTCTTAATATATACCTCTGCTTCAATTGAGGCCTTAGACTCAAAGCTTATTAGAAGATCAGAATATTTTTCCAATAGCTTTTTGGCTTCAAGATACTCTCCTCTTCTCATCATAGAAAAAATCGTCTGTGCTAAGAGTATCTCTTTATTCTTATCACTCAAAAGAGAGGGCGCTTCTTCGTTTGATAATATCTTTTCCCCAATCCGAATGACTTCCGGATATCTTTCAAGGTTAAAATTAGCAGTAAACAATTGAAGTTTTAATTGTAATATATTGGATTTGTCTTTTTCGTATTGCAGTAATTTATCTAGAAGTATGATTGCAAAATCCCAAGCCTTTTTTTGTTGAGCAATTTTTAATGTTGGTTGACATTCGACATAGCTCAGATCGGATAGGTCAAGACCCTTCAAAATATCGAATGCCTCGTCAATGTTACCCTCATCGAAATTTAACAAAAGCAATAATTTTTCTTTTTGAATATTTCCATCATCAGGAAGATTCTCTATTATTTTCCGCCGAAACTCTGGGAGACCTTTAGACAAATTAGCGAGGTGTACCGCAAAGAGGGAGTCCCTCTTTAGAAAGGCCAGAGCTTTGTCATAATTCTTTCCCTCTATATTGACGATGAAATCAACAAGGTCTATCTTTTTTATAGTTTGAAAAAATATTTTACCATCAGTGAATAGGTTGTCTTTATAGAGGAATTGTATAGTTATTGCCTGGGCCAATCTCTCAGAAATAGGTTTTTCTGCGATTTGCAGATATTTTAAACATCTTGCAAAATCATTTTGGGGCAATACAATAAAATTGAGTATATCGCTAATTACATTATCTATTAGTTGGTCAAAATAGCATCCCAGGACTAATTCAAAAGTTTCTTTAGCATAGCGCCCTATCTCCGGGATATCATATAAACTGCTGAGTAAATGAATTCTACGTATATTCAAAATGATTTTACTTCGGGGTGATAAGCCACCAAACTCATCAAACTTCTTTTCCACCGACTCAATTTCGCGAAACAATTTATTTACAGCCTCTTTAATTTCTTCAATATTGTTCTGTAATGGTAATAATCTATTCTCTAAAAGAGATAATTTGGCGTCATAATTGCTAAACTTGGCGGGATGAAAATATAGTGCCCGTTCAATAAAGCTTTCCGCTCTGGCAATATCTTGAGGTAAGATGAACAAGAAGTATATTCGATAAAAAAGCGATTTTATTTTGGGATCCTTTGGCCATGCTTTCTCATCAATACTTAAAATATCAATCTGATGACCCAGTCGGTATTCTCTAATTAAATTCTCTATCTTAAATAACCAATATGTACTATCAATTTGTTCAACCTCGTTAAGAAGCTCTTCATTCTTATCATAGTTTTCCTGATTAATATAATATTCTGCCAAATATAATGGAGCTCTTGGATCTTTCGGATATCTCTTATAGATATTTTCATATTTTTCTTTTGCTTCTTTTGTTCTTTCAAGTTTTTGTAATGTTCTACATTCTAATATTTCATAATCCAAAGTGAGAACATCATCTTGTAAGGTAACAATAATACTTTTGACATTTTCTAGAGTTTTGAGAACAAAAGTTACATTTTCTCGATCAAGATCGTTCTCGGCTTTTTCCAAGAGTTCATATGTAATACGGACAGCGTTTCTTGAATCAATATCAAATCCAAGAGACAAAATTTGGCTCTCATTTAATCCAAAGAAAATCTCTTCTAAATCTTTTGGAAGAAACTTATTGAATTCTATAGTAGGATTTTCTTTTTTTAATTCTGCTATTGCTTTTTCAATTTCTATACTTACTCCAGCGCCCTTATCATTAAAAACGAAGTTAAATACTTTAATTATTGATATTTCGTCCCAAATATTTTTCAAATCAGAAAAAGCTTCTCTAAGTTTTTTTGCTGCATACGCTTCCTTTTCATGAGGATCTTTTGGAGCATATACTTGATAATAAATCCCCTCAGAAGGTCTGTAGCCATCATTGCCACCGTCACCCTTATTTCCGTATGGTCTTATTTTCTGGAAATCAGTAAAGGCTTTCTGCATGATGTCTTCAAAGAAACTCTGATACTCCATTGCATTTTTTTGATAGATCCTATTCCAGAACTGTAATGATAGGTAGTTTTTATCAACTAGTTTCATAATATTCCATTATCACCAACGACAGTAAGAATTTGTTTCAATAAATCCATAAATTAATTAATATAGATCAGGCGGAAGCGTTGCAACCACTACCCCCTGAATCATACAGTTATCTGTTAATACTATAGGTCTGTGATCCGGATTAGATGATTTTGGTCTCAAGATCACCACCTTTTTTTTTCGCTCAAGAATTTTAACTGTTGCTTCATCATTAATGAGCGCCACGACTTTCTGACCATTATCAGCGGTCTTCTGTTGCCTAACCAGAAGAATATCGCCATCATTGATGCCAGCCAGATCCATGGAGTCACCAACTACCCGAAGCAAGAAATATTTTGATCCTGTCCTTGCGAGGGCAGTTGATACAGGGATGACGGCTTCAACGTTTTCCTCAGCAAGCATGGGACTACCGGCAGCGATATATCCAACCAGAGGGACATCTACAGTAGCAATCGACCTGTTGTCTGCGAGGCTGGGACTTACCAGTTTTATCTTTCTCCCGGATCGCTTGATTAATCCGGCTTTTCCCAATCTCTCCAACACTAGAACAGCAGAACGAGGAGAGGATTTACCTGTTACCTCATTTATTTCTCTCAATGTTGGGCTTTCGCCGTCATGGATAAGACGATTGCGGATGAATGCATATACCTTTTTGTCCTTATCATTTAGATACTCTATCATAGTATAAAACAGTATAAAATATAGTATAAATTAAGTCAAGCCACAGAACTGCCACTGAGACAATTTCTCCCAACGCTACCAAGTGGGCGGTATATCCTCCTTCACAAAAGTATATGTCCTTTTCCCTTTTCTTAACAGCCGGAACAGTCCTGTTTCTGGCACCCTGGATAAGATTTCCTTTTCCCGCATATGGTGATCGCTGAAGGAGAGGATGCCATTGTGTTTCAACACCCTGTGGATCTCTTTAAGGACCTCATCCGGTTCACCCAGCATATGAAAGATATCGTATAAGAGCACTATGTCTATGCTGTTATCCGGCAGGCTAGTCTTGCAATCCGACAGGATCGTCGCTACATTTGAGAGTTTGTTCTCTGATGCAATTTCTTGAATTCTCTTTATTGCCAGAGGATGAATATCCAGGGCATAGACCTTGCCAGATGCACCGGCCAATTCAGAAGCGGGTAATATATTGCTTCCAGGCCCACAGCCAAAGTCAAGGATATGATATCCCGGTTTGATTCCAACCTCTATTAGAATGTTCTTCCGAGGAGCGATAAAGTCTCTAAACCTGAATATCATAGACATCAGCCAGAAATGAATATTGGGCATTGGTTTATTCATAGTATAATTATAATGCTATTTCATTTATTATAGAAACATAGAGGAGCTGCAGAAAAATGAATGACCCCCATGTAGAAAGTCTTTACTATAAACTGATTTTAAGTGAAGGTGTTGATTATGATAAATCAATGCCACTTGAAACAGAGAACGATAATTCCAAAATAGTGTTAGATCAGAGGGGTGCCACATTTTACTTGAAAAAACATTTTGCAACTGCTGTAGAAGCACGCTCTGTTGTTGAGCCTTTTATTAAGAGCTGGGAGGTTATTACAGCCCTTGAAAGAAATATAGATGAGTTCAATCTTGTTTTTAAAAAGGCCAATATTATTGATAGGAATCCCCCACCTGATACAGGTACAACACTTCAAGTTGCAGCGGCAGATATGATTATTTTTGGTAGTCGAGTAGAGTTAAAAGTCTCACGCGGAAATTTCCCTGATCCACCTTCTAACTTTAGTTTATCACCAGACGCAGAAACCTTGTATATACGGTATAAGGGTTACAGGCAGGGTTGTGAAACATTAAACGCAATGGCGTATACTTGCCTAACTATTCTTGAAGCAAGCGCAGGAAGCCGAAATAAGGCTGCATCAAAATATAATATTTCTATGAGGATATTAAATAGACTTGCCAATCTGTGCACTGAAAAAGGAGATAAACACGAAGCGCGGAAGGCGCCCAAGGATGGCAAATACGATCCCCTTACACCTCAAGAGAAGGCTTGGATAGAATCAGCAGTAAAAATATTAATACGTAGGACCGGCGAATGGGCCTACAACCCCGCGGCACAATTGCATCAAATTACTATGACAGAATTACCAGAACCGTAAGAAATGACCTTATTACTTTCACGCCATTGCGGAGATCCAGCATATATTATATAATACAACCTGTGGAAAACCTCAAAGGATAATATCCCTTATCCCTTTCCACTCATTCAATTTCCTATTTCATTACATTTCAAATTGCCTAACCCTTACAGTTTTAACGTAAGATATGGCATAAGGTCCGTCCAAGGTATTAACCCCCTCGTTTAGCAGAGCCTTGGACGGCCATAATTCGAAAGGATTATGCATGGCGAAAGCCATATAAGCTAACGGGGGGTTTAGTGTTGATAAAAATCACACTTTTCCCCTGATGATCTTATGAAAACAATGCTTATTATTAACGAGAGTATCCTGCTTTGCAAATTAATTCAGAGGCAGATACAGCAAAATGGCGGATATAATATAATTTACGCTCTTGACGGAGAAAAAGGGCTCCAAATGGTTGAACAGACTGATCCGGATATAATCCTGCTTGATCTCGCAATACCGAAAATAAACGGATTTGAAATACTTGAAGCACTTCAATCGCGCAGGCAAAAAAGAAACATTCAAAAATTAGTACTGACCAATCTTTCCAGTCCGGAGGATAAAGAGCGCGCGATGAATCTCGGCTGCGACGCATATTTAATAAAAAATGATATTACTTTGGACGATTTGGCCCATTGCATAAGAAAATTAATAGCTTGAATGCAAAATATTTTCCCGCTCAAATTTCTTATTTCTCACAGCACTGATTTTTCAATTATGTTTACCCTAAATTCATAATCAATTAACAAATTAAGTTGCCTAACCCTTATAGCATTTCTATGAGGTATGGCATAAGGTCCGTCCAAGGTACGAAACCCCTCTTTCAGCGGGTCTTGGCGGTCATAGTCCTAAAGGGCTGTGGGCTGCATAAGCCACCCAAGCTGAAGAGGGGTTTTAATATTTATGACCAGCGGAAGGATTAAAGGCCAATCTATGATAGAACTTCTTCTTGCTCTTGGTATTCTTGCCTTTATTATGACTGCCGTATTTACACTTGTGTTTTCGGGACTAACAACAAGCCTTGCGTCGGAACAAATAAATCAGGCGTCCCTTTTGGCCCGTGACGGTTTGGAAGCTATTCGCTCCATTCGCGATCGGGATTGGGGAGCATTTCTATCGGCTAATGACGCGCCTAATACTCATGGAGTATCCACTGCTTCAGGAATATGGGAGTGGAGCGGCGCCAGTGATATTATTGATGGAAAATACACCCGAGAGATTGCCATAACTAATGTGGAAAGAGATCCGCAAGGGAATATAGTAACATCCGGCGGAACCAATGATGACACCACAAAAAAGGTTACCGTAAAGGTGAGCTGGAATAATTTATTTCAAAAAGATGTACTTCTCTCGGCATATTTTACAAGTTGGAATTATAGTGAATGGAATGAAACAACATATAATGATTTCTCAGAAAATGAAGGAATTATCCCAAATGGAAGTCTAATAATAACAAATCCAGATGCGCCAGTGGATGCAGCAAGCGGAACCATTACTACGACTTTGTTAAGCATTTTGGATACTACGGATACAGATTTTAATAAAGTCGACAGCGAAAATATCAATACATCGGTAATAGGTTTAAGTACGGGGGCAAGCGTGGAATTAAAACCACCCTTTGATTTTGGTACTGGCGCGGATGGTCCCCGTGTTTATTGCAGTTTGGGGGTAACATCTTTTGACGGATCAAATTGCACGCATAACACCGCATCTGCCTACACCTTCACAACCCAGGCCACACCCTTTAATTTTTCTGATTTTAAAATTCAGGACGGAGTAGTTATAAATGTTTCAGGCCCAGACGCTCTTCAAATCAAGGCCAATGGCGGTGTAACAA
>CAYHWX010000143.1:0-8223 GCA_964360245.1 uncultured Vicingus sp. | reverse complement strand
AGAATCAAATTCAAGCATATTTAGATTCTTCTTACAGGAAAACCTTAAGTTCAATAAAGTGGGAATTAACTGGTAGTACCCTGCTTCCCAATTTTACTTGCTTTTCAGATAGTATTTTCCCAAAATTTACGGATGTTAATCAATTGCCAAGTTCTATTGATAAATCTAAGAGTTTAGTAATACATTTAAATGGTGTTATCGACGCTGATTATATTGAATTTATGCTGGAAGATAATCAACCGCATTTAGCGACCCCTTGGTACAGAAGAGTACCACATGGGAATAATAATACGATCGTTATTCCAAAGCCTGCTTTAGAAACACTTGCAACAACACCAGACGGTAGAATCCGAATTGTTTTTGTTAAAGAAAGCACCAAAGTATTCGGTGGTAGGACTTTTAAATTCGAGAATAGATTAATGATTATAAAACCAGTTACGATTAATAATGGCTAGATGTTTTTTCATACTTCTAATTATTTTTGTCTTTTTTGGCTGTAAAAAGGAAAAAGATTCTTCCGTAAATACGCAACAAACAAGCAACCCCAATCCTAACAATCCCATTTCTACGAATGGCACGGGCACTACCACTTATGATGCTCTACTTGAAATAAATAAGGTTTCATCAAAAGTTGGAGGTAATTTTACCACCCCGGTAACAAATTGCAGGGCTTTTTTTTGTGCTCAAACGGTAACAAATGAAGTTTATTTAAATTATCAGAATTTGGGGACTGTTTCGCTTAATAGCGTCGTTTTTTCAAATAATTATTTTAATCAACTTTATTATTATACGGATTCTACTTACACGAACTTTGTAGCACCTTTCGTATGGAATATTTCGGGCGGTGCAAATTTTACCGCTGCTACTTTCACTAATTCCACGGTTTTTCCAAGTTTTACTAATTATATAAGTTTACCAGATTCTATTAGTAAAAGTGCCGGGTTTCAAATTTCCTTATCTGGAGCTAACAACTGCGATTTTATTAGATTGACCTTAATTGGTCCCTCAGGAAGCCAATATTTGTCCCCTAAAATTGCTGCCGGTAATTCCGTCTCTGTAGGTTATTCAAGCTCTGAGCTAACCAGTATTAACTTAGGAAATAATGGTCTTTTACAAATTGAGTTTTTTAATGATAATGCCGCAACAGTTAATGGCAAGAAAGTAAATATTCGATCAGGCACATCATATTCAATTTTTAGCCTCAAAGTATATTAATACTTTTCAAATAGATAGGCATGCGTTTTGTAAAAATATTTGTTTTAATTATAGGCTGCTTTTTCCTTTGTTGGTTCTGTCAGAAGAAGTTATTTGAGAGAGTAAAGGTTACTGGTCGTATTCTCCACGCTTCAACACAGGAACCATTTGGTAATGCTTTCGTATATTTATACAGTGATGATGCGAGTTCATCGAAAAGCTCAGCGGCAAATACAATTCAACTGAAGGCATCAGTATCCAATTCAGACGGAACTTTCAGAATCCGATCAAATGCGTCCAAAATAAATCGGTACTATCTATGGGTTCAAAAGGATAATGGCAAGGCACCGGTAGTGCTTAATTTTGAAATCCCTGATGGTTCTACTAAGGATTTAGGAGATATATTAGTGCCTTGGTAAAAAAACCAAAAGGCGAGTACAACAGGAAACACTGTTTATTGTTTCATAACTCTTAAGAAACATAATACCCAAAATTTAGGGGTAAATATTTCCGCTTGGGTAAAACAAAACTTAATTTTTCAATTTTCTTAGGAAGCTCGTTTAGATTTCTCGTTGCTTTATATGTGCTGTCACTCGCCATATATATTTTTTGCAAATACTCAATTTGCTCAGAATTATTCAAACTAACAATACTGATAATTAATCCAAAGATTCCGAAAATAAGGGGGGCATAGAAACCTGAAAATATAGTCAGCCAATGCTTTTGCTCACCATTCTTTTTAATAAACCATTTTTTCACTAACTCAAAGGTATGAAAAATGCTTAATGATTGACTTAAAACAAATCCTTTGGGTGTACTAAAAGGGATAGTTGCGATTTAAGGCAATAAAAAAGGCGGGAATTTCCCGCCTTAATAGGTTATTTAAAATCTGTTAAACTATGCCCTTGCGATCTGAACCAAGATCATAGCCATCATTATCGTTACTACCTTTTCCTTTCTTTGGATCACGCTTTTCTGAACCCGGAAAATCTTTTGTTTTAAAAGAAATGTTTTTGGCTTTGAATCGGTTCTTTGTTGTTTCAGCTTCATAGTTTTTTACATTGACCACCACATCAACGATGTGCTTTTTTTCGTTCGCTCCTAAAAGATCACCTTTTTTATTGTTCTGATCAATGCAAATAAATGCAGTGTTAGGATACCTCGCAAAAATCTCCTTGAGTTTTTCCGCTTCAATATCCATGTCATGCAAGCTATCAAGAAAGATAAAATGCGCTTCGTTCGGTTCAATCTCTTTCATAAACTCATCGCCCGAACTTACGTCAATAACATTCATTCTATCCACATTAGCGGCACATTTCATCAGTTTATCGTGGAAGGTTTTGCTTATTCCTTCCTCACCGCTTACGTATAACACCTCACCATGATTTTCCGCAAGGTATTTTGCAAACCATAAACAAAACGTTGATTTTCCCTCGCCTGAGTTTCCATGTATAAGGATGTGAAAGTTAATTGAAGGCAATCCAAAAAATTCCCTCCATAGGCCTTTAAAATCAAAGACGCTGAATTTTACCCTGCCTAATTCGGTTGCGGGTATAACCTTTTTACTTTTGAACCGTTTCGGTTTTTTTCCGTTGTTTTTTCCATTATTCTTTTTCATGTTTTCTTCTTTTTTTTGATTTATACCATTTAATGCCTGTTCGTATTCAGGATTGATTAATTCAGTTGTACTTAATAGATGTTTAGGAATTCCGACTAAACGTTTTTGATTGTCGGCGATAACTCTGTTTAGAATAGCATAGTCCTTTCGTATCTCTTCCATTCGCCTGTTAATGGCGGTGATTTTTTCTTTTTTATCTTTTTCTCTCCAGTCCTCAGTAGCCGCTTTTGTAATAAGACCTGCGGCTGTTCCGATTGAACCAAACAGTAAAAGGTTGCCAAGTCTTTCCAAAAAAGACGGTTCTTTGTTTTCCAGATCGGTAACCTTAATTTTTTGCCATTTGTTTTTTATAGAACGCAATAAAGGCTTACCGTCTTTGCCTATTAAAACCATTTCATTCTTTTTCTCAGGCTCTTTTTTTTCCGCTTTAATGGGAGTGTCCACATATCCGTAAAGACTACCACCGATTGCGCCCAAAGCGATGATGCTATTACCATTTCTGCCTTGCTGACGTTTTAATTCCGCTTCCAGTTTTGCGTATTCCAGTTCCAGTTTCTGTTTAAGTTGCCGATTATCTTTCAGGGATTTTTCGTTTTGGAGATAGAGTGGATTGTCGGTTTTGATTTCTTTGGTGATGTATTGTTCAGGTAAGGGTTCATCTAAACTGGGGTTTTCTGTTTCCTCAGTATTCTCCACATTATCGTGATCCTCTTCAAAATCCTCATTCCGCTCATCACCGCTAACCACATTTTCAAGTTCCTGATTCTGGTCAATGTTCTGTTTAAAATCAGTATCACCCATAAGCTCGGTGAAAAACTCGGCATCAACCGAAGGTGTTTTGTAAGTGGTTTTTGGCTGATCGTTCTGCTCATCTATTAGATTTGTTTCTGGCTGAATAATCCCTTGTATCGTTTCTTCAAGCGAGGGTGTTGTTTCTTCGGGTTCTTCCCTTTCGCTCATTTTTAAATCAGTCAGGTTTCCTAAGCCTTTTAACTGCCCGGTTTTCAGCTTGTAGTTATACTGATTCTGGCAGGATCGGGAACAGAATTTAGCATCGCCTCTTTTCTCAGCAATTTGCTTTCCGCAGTTGGGACACTTCTTTGTCATGGCTTCTTTTCTTTATTGGTTAATCCTGATTTAAGCGCTTAATTTATCCGCTGAATATCCGCTGAATATCCGCTGAATAAGCGCTTAATCGGGGGTGTTTCAATTTTAAGCGCTTAATTAAGCGCTTAATTTTTGCTTGCTTTAAAAGGGGCGGTGTTTCCGCCCCTTAGGTTAGCATACCTTTAGGTTACTTATCATCCTCTTCTTCTTCCTCACCTGAAAGCTGTTCCTTCAAGTCTTCAAGAAGCTCCTCTAACTCATCGATTACTTTCGCATCGCTTTTGTCATAATAGACTTCGATTACGATCTCATCATCTTCGTTTCTGCCGAGAACCCGGTTATCCAAACCAGTTTCAGCTAATTTTTCTGTGAAGTCGCCAAATCCCTCTGACGGTACTTCAAACTCTACTTTACGCATAGCTTTTGTTTTTTTTAATTTGATTAACATTGTTTTTATTTTTTGCGGCTGTTTTTTTGTTTGCCGTTTAACAGATAGGTAGCCGCTTCGCTTTCTATTTCCGGTTTTGTTTTTACTTTTCCTTTTTTTATCCATTCCCCCAATTCGTTACGATTGAAATAAAGTTTATTGCCTTTTTTAAAATGGGGAATCATTCTCTGTGAAGTTTTTTCGTAAAGGGTGGTAATTTTCAGTTTAAGAAAAGCGGCGGCCTCGCTGATGTTTAGAATATCAGGAAGCTCAGATTTCAATTTTTTTAAATCCTCGCCAATAATTTCTTTAATGGCTGATTTAAGGAATTCTTTAAATTCCTGTTCGGTAAGGTTGGTTAAAAATGATGCGCCCATAGTAGTACGGGGCGTTAGTATGCCCCTTACTACTAAGTTCGGTCAATAAGTCTATTCACTTAGGGTTCTTGAAGGTTCTTAGGGAATTATGAACCTCGTCTTTTTCTGCGATATTTTTTCTCGTCAATCATAGTTTGAATTTTAGACAGCGCATCATAAACGGCATCAAAATCTTCATGATTAAACCCTAAAAAATCCACACTATATTTTGAACCGAGTTTTAAACGAAAGGCGTCCGCACTATAATCTGTTAGGATATGAAAAGCTGTTCCCGCCTGTTTATAGTTTAATTCCTCTTTACCTAAAATAATACCCACTTCTTGAAGGTATGCCATTAATAAAACTGTTTGATGTTGAGTTAATACAGTTCTTTTATCCCCTTTTTCACGCTTCCTTCTTCCTTTTATTTTTACAGGTTCTGTTCCTGATAATAATGTAGTAGCTCCCTCTTTTAGCTTTAACCATTCTGACGCAGTGTCAATGGTTTCTGATTTCAAAAGATACTGAAACCGTCGAATACCCAGATTTAAAAATCTTTGAAATTTATCCCGGTTATTTTCAAAACTGGTTTCCAAATGATAGTCCAGAAAAACATCTATTTGTAAAATATCTACGTGACTAAGTTTGCAGGCAAAGAAAAAGGGAAAAAAAGAATCATTTGCCTCTATAATATCCATGCCCCAAACATGATAATAAACCTGCTCTCTTTTTTCACCTCTTTGTACTATCATTCCGGGTTGATATTGGCCTGAATGTTTTTCCAAAACTTCCTTTATGGTTTTATGACTGTTGTATCTGCTCAATATTTCATCGGCAAACAGGTGTTTTTTCTTGCGACTTAACCAAAGGGCTGCGGTGTTAGCATATTCCTGATACCTTTTGTCGTTATACAATAAACTTTCGCCAAAAGAAATATCATTTAAAACAAGCTCGTATGATTCATTGTACTCCATATCACAAATTTAATGTTTTGCCCGTAAAAAGGCTATACCTATAACGCAATAAAAAAGCCCTGAGTACATTTTTCAGGGCTTTTTTACTTGCTTTTTATTAAGCAGCTTTGGGTTTCATATTCAATCTTGGCAATCCTTTTACGGCGGACTTCTTTCTGCTATCCCTTACATGTGCATAAATTTGGGTTGCGCTGATGGTTTTATGACCTAATAATTTTGATACCGTCCATAAATCCGCATCGGGGCTGTTTTCAAGTATGTTGGTTGCAAAGGTATGGCGGGCGCAATGAAAGTGTATCCGTTTGGGATCAATCCCTGCCGCCTTCGCCCATTTTTTCAAAGCATTACTTACTTTTTTATGAACGCTATGATATTTTTCGTCAGTTTCCTTAACAAGCGGAAATACAAACATACTTTTTTCTTTATTTTCTGCTTGTTCTTCTTTGCGTTCTTTTAAAATGCAAACTGCTTCATCGGATAAGGGTAAATATTCTATATCTTCTGTTTTCTCCTGTTCAAAATAAATAAACCATTCTTCGTTGTTATCTATTGTTTTTGTAATGACTTCCGACCAGCGCAGGGGGTTTACATCACTCCAGCGTAAGCCCGTAAAACACGCAAACAAAAACGCTTGTTTATATTGTGGTTTTATTTTAACTACGGTATCGGATAAAATCTGTAACTCATCCATTGTAAAGGCATTTCTGAAAATTGGTTTTCTTTTTAACCGTTCGTGTCGGGGAATTTTACGAAAAGGATTAGTCAAAATTATTTCCGCTCTTACTGCATCTTCCAATGCTGTAAACAAATTCCTAAGATAATCCCCTGTTGTGTTATTGCTCACTATTGTCAGTAGGTATTTTGAAAATCCTTTTATCCAATCGGCTGTTATTGTATTAAAAGGCAAAGGCTTTCCGTCGAGATAATTTTTTAAATGCTTTAAAGTGGATTTATTGTGTGTGTTGTTCAGGTTTCTTTCCCTCATATAATTATCAAACCATACCACAAAATCCCCCTTGCATTTTATTCTATTGACAAGCCCGTTATCCTTAACGATTAATTCGTTTTCCCGTTTGGCTCTTATTTCAGCTGCCAACCGCTTTTTTTCCTTGTCATCGGTATCGGGTTTATTTTTACTGATATGAATATTTAAAAATTCATACCATCGTGTTTTGTTGTGGTAAATATCCAAGTAGTAGGATATTTGTCCGCTTTTCATTTTCTTTTCTCTTAATTGCACTCCCATAGCTTTTAATTTTTAAAGGGTTAATAATTAAGTTCAAATCCCCTCTACTACTAAGTTCGGGCGATAAGCCCATTAGTGTCGGGTTCTTGAACCTTCATGTAATCCTTTGAAAAAGCCGGGTAACAAGCGGGTAACAAAAATTACCAAATAGACACTAAAAGAACCATAGTCAACCTAAGTTCCTTTCTTTGCAACTAACTGATAATTTGGGTATTTTTAGATTTAATTAGAGTGCTTTGGGTTTTATGTATTCACAATCTGCGACATCCAAATAAATTCAAAGAATTTTAATCCTTATACAAGATTACTACATGAAATATTTAATTACACTTACACTCGTTTTTGCTCTTGCCGTAAACACAAAAGCTCATGGAGAAGGCAGTTTTACTAATGAAGACAGTTTGGCATTTAATACATTAGCCATTTATCCACAGAATGTGCGAACCCACATCCTTGAATGTTCGGTTTATCCTGAGTTACTTTTAAAAACACAGGAATTACAAAAGAAAACAAGTAAATCATACAAGGCCATTCTTTCGGATTATTATAAAAACGAACAGGAAAAATTTTGGGAATTATCGCGTCACCAAGGATTAATTGAAAAGATGGTTGTCGGCGGACCAAAATCTAAAGAGGAATTAACAAGCATTGCCTCAGCTTACCCAACTGAAGTCAGGGAAACCATTGTGAATTACGGTAAACGATTCTACACTGATCTTGATGAAATAAACAAACTGTACAAAAAATCTGACTTGGAATTTACTACATTAATAAAAACTTACCCGGTTACCACACAAAATTCGGCAAGGGAACTATTAAAGAATCCGGAAGTGATTGGTACATTATGCAATAACATGCGCGTGACAGTAATGCTTGGCGATATGTATAAAACCAAAAAAGAATATTTAAATACCAAAATGGATTCGATTAGTTTGGTTCATGCAGAACAAAAAGCAAAAGAACTTGAAGAATGGAAAGTCGGACTAGAAAGCAACCCTGACGCTAAAAAAGAGATGATTGATGCAGCAAAAGAATTTTCGAAAGAACAAGGTCAAAAGCAAGAGGAAATATATGATAGTGGAAATGCAAACATAAATTTAATCGTAAATCCGTATCCTTATTGGTTTGGTTATCCATATTGGTATAATTATCCATATTGGTACCCACGTCCTTATTGGTACGATTGTGGATTTTATGTTGGACCAGCCGGTTTTGTTTATATAGGCATGCCATCTCCTTTTTTTACGTATTGGTATTTTTCTTATCACCCACATCATTATTACTATAATCATTTCTCTGAT
>CAYHWX010000142.1:0-8461 GCA_964360245.1 uncultured Vicingus sp. | reverse complement strand
ACGGCCTGCGCACCTATTTCTGCTTAAGGCCCTCCGTAGCCGGCGGGGGGAACCGGGACGGATATGTAAGTCGGACAAGTACTTTGGGCTGGTAGTGTTTCAGGAGCCGCTCAAATCTCTTTTCCATGTCCTTTCATCTTCCTTAACCGCAAAGTGAAAAGGAACGCATACTGCGTTCCTTGGAGACAGTAAAATTGGAACTGACATCATCATAGCTGGAGTTTTACACAGGGAGAACATTTTACTGAGGGGTCGTAAGAGAACAAAAAATAAGCATCTGTAATCTGATTTAACGGCCCAAACTTTCCTGACGGAAGTACACTGCCATATTTCTCAAACTGAATTGTCGGTTCATCTGTATAAATTACTACAATCAGTTTTTCAAAAGGGCCACCGACATATTTTTTCTTATCCTTTTTACACAATATAGTGCGGATCTCCTTGACCACAGCACTTTCTGGCCAGTCGCAGTATACGCTTTTCCATTTGTCGTCCACTTCTTGGTTAATCCGGATTGCTTTTTCCGACACGATTTCTGTCACCTCAATGCCAATGCGTTTCCCTTGCGGGTCATTAGAAAGAAAGTCTGGACTTTCATGTGATTTTTCAGGGCGCTGTACATTTGTCAACTGTAGTTCACTCGCATTTGCATCAACAAAGTCCTGAAACACACCAGACTCTTTAAGTTCCTTTGTGTCACCCTCATAAAACCCGGCATATTTTCTTCGGCTTTTCATCATGCTTATAAAACGATTTGCACATCTTTCGCCATCCACGTATCCTTTTCTCTGACGAATTCCAAAAGTGCAACCATTGCACTTTTAACTACTAAAGGGAAAGGGAATGGTTTTAGCCATTCCCTTTCGTAAATCACCGCATGTTCAGGTGACAAGTGTTTCCCCAGTTGGTGTTATCGTCCGATTTCCGTCGAGTAAACCCGACAGAACCGTGAAACCCCGCCTGGCCCGTCCGTGCCTCCGTCGCACTATTCAGTGCAAGCCGTCCATTCGTTGTAAGAGTGCCTGCAAGTTTCCCCGCGAACGCATCTCGCAACTGCAATGCCCAACCTACCGCTGTCAACACGACTACACTACCGACAATGAACTCAAGCATTTTTATCACCTCTTTGTTTCCGAACGTCGTGCTTCGGAAATTGGTCCCACGGCAGAGGTAGCGGGCTGCTTGACGGCCCACATATGCCAGATGACTGGCAAATGCCGCAGGACTTCTGCGAGTAGTATAACTGGTATCGTTGTAATTTTCAAGTGGACGCATAGAATAAAATAAGCCGGCCGCAGGAAGGAGGCACTTCTTTTTGTTTCCCACACTCCAAGTTCGTAACTACCGAACTAAAGGGAGACCCGTAAATGGGTACCGGCTGAAATTTCATAGTGTGAATTTTACTCCTTTAAGGTTTAGACAGCGCGGGTGTCCGTTTGTTTGACGAAACCATTTTAAGTCACTGACATAAATCTGCTCCGAATAATCTTTCATGGCGTACCCTGCCTGCAAACTAAACATGATTTCATTGAACGCGGCCTGAGTCCGCGTGAAGATAACCGCTTTGGCGCCGCCCGGCAAGTTTGCCAGGTTGCGCGCAATGTTTCCGACATACCAATCCACCCGCGCAGGGTGTGGGGAACCAGCGACAAAGCCGGCGACCCGTTCCGGTCCTTTGCTGACTAGAAAGTCAGGGTGAACCAGAGACGGGGGAACATCTTTGCGCTGCTGATACTTCTGCGCCGGCGATTCCAGGACGTATCCATCCTTGGTCAATAGCAACGCTATATTTGAAGCGGTAATTCCTTGTAAAAACGGGAACATGGCGCAATATAGTTCGTCGGTTGGCCTGGGCAGTGTCTTTATTCGCAGACTTAGTTTCAAGTGTTCTTTTCCCTGCGGACCCAAAAAGAAGAATATGCCGTTGATAAAAGGCGGAGGACCGATCTTAAGAACCAAGTCCGTGTCCGCGTCCAACGTCCGCCACGGCCTGACCCATCCGCGTTCGTAAAGCAAGATCATGTGTTCACGGACGGTTACCAGCTTGCTGTGCGGTATCTGGTTCGGCTGCCAGAGTATGCGTTCTGCTTCCTCGTCAGAAATGGCTGCAAGTTTCCGCCAGACATATAGAACTTGTGCGCGGTTCAAGACACGAAGACACGCCAGTGTCTTCAGCAGCTCATAATCGGCGAGCGTCGGGTTTGTTGTCGGAGGCGTGAACCCCTTAGGCGGACCTATCGGTGGCTGATACGGTTTCAGATCAGGCATAGACTTTGTCTCCTGAGAAAAGCGCAAGCTGCGCGGTTTCTACTTTATCTTTTTTGGGTTGGCGCTGCTGTTTGCACGAAAGGAGTTTCGCGGCGGCGGCGGTATGGTTACACCATCTTGTGTCTCCGACGTTCCGTTTACAGACCCACGCCGGGCAGTTGCAGCCAATTACGCCAGTCGCTATATTAAGTTTGACATGATAAGATTTATCATCGAAACCACTGCTCACAAAATTTACCAGTGTAATCCACTTTTCCATCAGAAAAGATCCGTTTTTACAACGCCGGTTAAATCTTTTTGCACGCGCTCCGGACATTCAGACTGAGGGATGTCGCACCACCGGCACTCGCCCCAGCTCGGGACCTTCCGCACATTGTCAGTTCCGCCAATCCCTCCTATTTTCTGGATCATTATTTTGAACCGTTCCTTGAACGCTTCGTATAAAGCCTTGTGCGGTATGTCTACGATATTGTTCTTGTACACGATCCTGCCGTCGAATTTGCGGTCTTTGTACCGTGGTATTGCCAGGGGGAGAACCATCATGTAGATAATCACCTGGATGTGGTCGGAATTCTTGGGACTTCCGGTCTTGGCGTCTTCGACGCAAGCCGTGGTGTCATTGAGAGCAACGATGTCGGCTTTGCCGCCCAGTGAAATGCCGGTCTTGCTCTGCAAGGTGAACTTGTTTTGGTCTTCAGTAAAAACCTCATATCCTTTTTGTACCAACTCCTCTTTACGTCTCAAGAGCAGAGAGTTGTGGTCCGCGGTCCACTTAGCCGTGTTGAAATCACTCGGCAGTTTATCGTATGTGTGGTGCGCCTTAAACCACGATGCCCAGGCGCACTGGCTTTCGCCGGCAATCAGTTTTGTCAGCCAAGTGACATAGATGTATGGATTCTCTCTCGGTTCAGCCATAATACCCTCCTGCATTTAATTTTCTGGACAGAATGGTTCCCAGATTATTCAAGTCTGGCGGGTACAACGAAAGGATGTTCACTCCGTGTTTCTTGTACCGTGCCATTTTCGAGTACATCCTTTTTCGGTACGATTCCGATGAGTCCGCAAGTCCCCAGTATTCGATATAGACTCCCTGCGCCGGCAGATAGAAGTCCGGACGCAGCCCGATGCGAGTCGGTTCGTACTTGTAGTTGATATTGTGCGTATAAAGAAAATCCGCGATCTTCTTTTCCGCTTTGGACTTCACCCACTCTCCTTTCAAAGTCCTGCACTTCTTTCCGCGCTTCGTGAACTGCGCAAGCGCGAACGCCATGACAATGACTCCCGCAACGATGACTTTGAAAATCCAGGGGGAGTTGGGTATCGTGTCAATATTCATTTCTGCACGGTTTCCTGTTCATCTTTTGGTTCCGTGTCCCTTCGATACCAGCGGTAGAGCCTGCCGGCCCAGATTGTCATGCACAAAGCAGTGAGCGGAGCACCATCGGTAAACAACCACCTGAAAAAGTCAGGGTCTCCGACAATTATTCTCCGGACACCCGTGTTTCGGCAGTAAAGGAATACTGTTGCAAAAATATCAGCGATTATCTGTTCCATAGTAAAAGGAGGCGGTAGACGGGTTTGTCCAGATTGTTAAAAGCGTTTAACCCGCCTACCATGTTGACGACGAAATTCGTTATATTGTTCATTTCATGCGTCCTTTTCATTTTGTTCGTCTATCATTTCAGCAAGAACTTCTTTAGCTATGTTTTTCATCGCTTCCAATTTATCTTTGGTAGGTTCCATGTTAAGCATCCCTTTTTCCTTGAATCGAGCTTGAAAGCGAGAGGCCATTTCCTTTGTGTTGAGATTAACAGGCTTCTGTTCTGCGGCCGCTTGCGCCCTTTCTGTCTCGACCAGCTTAACGAAATATTCCGTGCTTCGTGTTCCCATTGTTTTCAGCGCAAGGATGGCAGCGGCAACGATAAGAGAATTGTGCGCTTCAATCTCGTTACGCATGAGTCCGCGGTGAATCTCATCCAAACGTGCCTCGTCCACTGTGTGCAGGTAGAATCCTTTAACTCTTTTTTTAGATGTCATACATTACCCCGTCGATTTCCGTTCTACGTACCACTGGTCCCGGCAACTGCGACGGCTCCTTCCTGAATCCGGACACTGCCGTTGCTTTACTTTTCCATATCAGATTCCGGACCAACAAGATAATATGCGCCGGGATTGAGCAAAGACTTGTCAATCCTACAACAATCGCCAATCCACCCAGCATCCACACCAATGAACTGTGCAAATAACCGCCGTACTGTGGATTGAAATACTTTAAGATACTGCTGACAAGAAACAGCGGGCAGAGCCACAGCGCTATCTTGACTGGAAGAAGGAATAACTCAAATCCAGACGAGAAGTACCTGCCAACTTGTTCCGACAGGGGGGAAATAAAGCAAAAGTGTATCCAGCCGACAAAAGCAATCAGCACCCAGCGGACGCCGGCCAGCCAGCTGGCCCGAGGATCCAGTCCGATCACGAATTCTGTGATCTTTGGGAACCGTGCATGGATTTTTGAGGCACTGCTATATGAGAGAGCTTTGACTGCATAGGACTTTTCGTAGCGTTCCTGAAATGGTTTGCGAGATTCTCTTTCAGTCATGGCATTGTACCGGACAACAAAAGTGGAAACGAACAATGCCACAAAAACCACCAGAAAAACTTTTAGCCATCCATTCATAGACTTCCTCTCCTTTCTCTTGGGGTTTTAGGTGCTTATCACTATTAATAGTATTAAGTATAATGATATTAGACATTTTGTCAATGGCGTGGGTAACGCAAAGTTTGGTCGGACTCAAATGTGGAGATATTGGATAATGGGGGGTAGAGTGTATTATACAACCAACTTCGGGAAGTATTTGACTGTTTAACTGTTGTGCGGGTTTGCTATAGTATCAAAACATTTCAAGCATTTGGAACACCAGTCAATATCTGCAATTTTGTGTGGAAACTGGAGTATTTGCAAATCATGTCGAGTCTCACACTGGTTCTAGAAGCAATCTAACGGTCCTGAATTGTATTTGAAATAGATGGTTACTAAAGGGTTACATAGTCTCTATCGGCGTATCAAAGAATCAGAGAGTTTCTTTGCTGCATTTTCTGCAAGAATATCTATATTTGAAATACCTTCGTTTCTTTCAGTAACTCCACCTACAATCTCGCCTGTCTCCACTTTGACCAATCGCATGGTGAGCAAAACTTTTTTACCTAACGTTAAAAAACTTCCGAATGCCATTACATTGGCTCCGAGCATTCTTCCAACTTGAATCGCTGTGTTCTGATCAATCATGCCTGTTTGTCCTAACTTCATTTCACTCAATATCTCTTCAATCCTCTGACGCTCGACCAACTTGAACCCTTTCTCAGAAGCCATCTGAGCAGAAATCAAATCCGCCAGAGTTACGCCAGTAGAATCTAAACTCTTGTCAGGACTGTTGTTATTGAACGGCAGGATAGCGACGATGATGTCGGCTTTGTGGCGCTCAGGGTTACCTTCCGTAGAGACATCTATCTTGCCTTTATCAAAGGCATCTTGTTTGACAGTTGTTTTGGAACTACTACAGGAGCCAAATAAAATTGGCAATAAAAAAAGTGCCGAAACACTTATCTTTGGGTGATTCATCACTCTCTCTTTCGCTTACTATTCTTCAATGTGATACTCCTTCAAAATACCTTTACTGTTCATAGTCCCGTGCCCTTCGTATTTAACGATCCCAATCCCGGGTGAAAACCATTCCGTTTTTATTATTTTTATTCCCGAAAAAGCCCCACCCATTTTAGTCCTCGATTTAATTACAAAACATTCCACTTCTCCTAACGAGGGAATCATGGCTTTCTCCTTACCGGTTACATTATGTTTGGACACATATTTCATTTCGCCTCTATCCGCTATCATGACTTTACCATTGACACCCCATTCTTTTCCCACTTCCAGATCATAAGGATAATATAGAATTGGAGGATTGAATGTCCACTTGTTTTTGTAGGAATAATTGGTCTTTAATTCTTGTTCCATAGCTGTCTGGTAGACTCCATCTTCACCTTTTACAAAGTATTGAATAGTAGTGATGACGAAATTGCCTATTGAATTACTCGACCCCTCAGACTTCGAAATATAAGTGAAACATGGTTTACCATCGCAAGTAGTCATTTCTCCTGCACGATAAGTGGTTAAGGAACTGAGTCTAAACACGAGCAATGTGCTACTTTTGTCCTCATAAATCCAATGGTTTCCCTTATTAAGGGAGAGGAACGCTTCCATGAATTTTTGCTTGGCAAGAGTAAATCCAGGGTCCGCCTTCATCGAGAACTGCAGTTCCTTTACTGCGCCCTGATAATCCTTTTGAGCTTGAAGCAGTGTCCCTTGTCCAAAGTGTTGATAAGCTTCCAAAGATTCGGTGGGTTTCACACTTAACTTTGCAATTTCTTCTTGCTTAAGTTCAATGTTTAGATTTTTTGCTAAATCCTTTACAATCTGGTCTTGCAAGTCAAAGATGTCATCCATTTTTCCTGTAGCCTTTGCAGTCTGAATCACTCCACCGGTTTCTACATCTATAAACCTGGCTGTTAACCGGACAATTTGGGATTGTTTTTGGAATGCTCCTACAACCAGAATTTGCGCTCCTATGAGTTTCCCAAGTTGAACAGCGGTCTTTTCATCAATTGCGCCTGTAAGCTGCAACTTCTGCTCGTCCATTACTTTTCTAAGTTGAACACGCTCAACTAACACTAAACCCTTAATCGCGAGAAGGTCATTCGTAATCGTTTCAGGAATACCCATAGAGAGCCAATCAAGAGAAGCATCCTTCATCTCATTCTCAAATGGCAGAACTGCAACGCTATGAGAGATCGCAAAAAGATGATTCGAGAAAAGAAAAGAGAGTGCAAAAAATAAAACTATACAAGGGAAAGGTTTTAGAGACACGATATTTTGATTATACATTTTTTGGAAATGAGCTTTTAAATTTAACAAATACTTCTGGAACCCATAGTATTTGGGTGAGCCCTCTGTTGTGAAGGGAACTTACACGGTCTGGCATTATTGTCCCCATTTATAAATACTATTACTTCCAACCAATAAAATCTAGACACGGACCCGCACGCGGGAGTATTTGACAGTGGCTCTTTTCAGCGAAATACTCAGTATTCAAAACATACTTACAGTTATCAATGTGAATTCTGACTGACAAAATCCAACGAAACCTACAGTATTCCAAAAAGTCAAAAAATCAAGAGCGACACAGTTTCACAGGTCATTAAACTCATCCGCAGTAAGGCCCGATTGTTTGACAATTTTCTTTAGGATCCCTATTCCAAGTTCGCGATGTTGGGGGATGGAAAGTGTGTATGGGTAATCTGGCTTGACCATCATTAAGTGGGAACCAACTTGTCTGTCAGCGTGCCATCCGGCTCGTCTCAATTTCTTTACAACCTCTGCTCCAGAACGCAGTTTGAGTTGATGTCCCATTTATAGGGGAAATCAAACAGCGACAGCAAATTTTTCTGTGTGCGTTTTCTTTCGGACCTTTGAGTTCATTACAGAAATCCAGCCCGAAATGGCTTCTCTAATGTTAGCCTTTGCTTCGGCTTTGGTCTTGCCTTGACTAAAACATCCGGGCAATGCGGGGACTTCTGCCACATAATAACCTGTATCGTCGCGCTCGATGGTAATGAGCAGTTTCACTCTCAGACCTCCTCAATGGAACGATTTGACTCTGGATAAAGTATACCCCAAATGCAGGGTAGCGTCAAGGAGATTTTAGAACGATTGTTTTAATCAGTTGATGAAACTAAAAGATTTGTCGAAATTCAAAACATTTCAAGCATTTTGTTCATCCGTAAAAATCTACAAAATTGAGCGAGGCTGTTGCCGAACTCCAAATTTGCAATTGAAGAGGTTTATTTGAGAGGAAAACCTCATTTGTTTTCTTCTTTTGGTTCAGTCATTGACTTCGTCAACAGCCTCGAGCGAAACATGCAGTATTTGAAGCAATACAAGACTAGCATTGTCTCATATAAGGTGTAAAGTTTTAGCCATTTTGACCCATCAGTTGCATTGGTTTTGACCCGCCCCATGCTGGATATTTGATTTGATATTTCACGCTGATAAATTTTCCTGCCGGGTCAATTTTCGTTGCAACTAGTGGGTCAATTTTGCTTGCAACTTAACAGTACAGAAATAATGTGATGGTGCGCG
>CAYHWX010000141.1:0-8509 GCA_964360245.1 uncultured Vicingus sp. | reverse complement strand
CAAGTCCTGTTTTGGCATACAGTGGATTTGTATTTGCTACCTCCACTGGGGGATTAAGAATAATGAACAACAAACATTGGGTTTCTGATGTGTTGGCTGGTGCAGGAATAGGAATTTTAGTTGCCAATATGGTTTACTATTTCGAACCTTTAAAAAATTGGAACCCAGTAAAAAAGAATAATAACATTTCATTTTTTCCAATAATCAATGAGCAAGAAGTTACTTTTGTAGCCTCCTATAAATTTTAAATTTTTTGAAATTTTTATCCTTCATATTCCTATTTGTTTTTGCTGCAACTAATCTTGCTCAAGGTGTTGATTCGTTGAAAATTAAAAATAAAGGAGAACAGGTTTACCAAATCAACGACGATTTACAATATGTTTATCAACGTCCAAAACCTTTCACTTTTATTACTCATATTCCGAAAAACTACGTCAACTTAGGGAAAGAATCTATAAAAAAAGAAAATGTAAAATGGCTCGGTTTAACACTTGCCAGTACTTTAATTTTATATGGTGCTGATGAGCACATGATTGATGCTTCACAAAATATCAGAAATTTAGGAGTTACTGAAAACCATGAATATGGACAACTTTTAAATACGTTTGATTATCCCAAAAATACTTCCGCAGCAATGTATTATTTAGGACATGGAAATACTTCTTTGTTAATTAGTGTTGGATTTTTAACCGTAGGAGGAATCACTAAAGATTATCGAGCAATTCATACTTCCAGCGAAATTTTAGAAGGTATATTAACTTTAGGAGTGTTTACTCAAGGTTTAAAAAGAGTTTTTGGAAGGCAGAGTCCAGAATCTAGCACCCAACCTCGTGGCAAATGGTCTGGTTTTCCTGGCTGGAACGAATACATGACCAACACTTCTTTTTATGATGCGATGCCTTCGGGACATGTTGCTACTTTAACTTCTACCATTACCATTTTAGCAAAAAACTATCCTGAGGCAAGGTGGATTCGACCAGTTGGTTATACTTTAATTGGTGTACTTGGTTTAGAAATGATGAACAGTGGCGTACATTGGTCATCGGATTATCCGTTGGGATTTTTAATTGGTTATTCGGTTGGAAGTGTTGTTGCCAATAGTAAAATTACCAAAATAAAAACGGATAAATATTCTGGTAAACCCATAGGATTTAACACCAATTTTATGATACAACGGCAATACGGTGATAATTTATTAGGGGTAATTGTTACTTTTTAATAAAAAATAGAAGGGTTAGAGAAACCATTGAAGTAAAACTTCATCGGTTTTATTTTTTGCCCTTCTTTAAATAGATATTGATTTCCATTTTCGTCTAACATGGGTACATGTGCATTGATATGTTTCTGAACGACTAAAAAATCATGAACAAATCTATTTTGAATGGCATGCCTTATTCTTTCCGAATCAACTCCAATACTTCCTTGATAGGTTTGATAATATGCACCAGCATATTGAACTTGAGCACTTAATAATCCGTTAGAAGATTCGGTATATTTTCCTCCAACCGTATTTTCATATACATGATTAAATGGATAATTTTCGTCGGTAACTCGTTGCCCCATTTGTCCAGTAAATAGGGTGGCATTGATACCATACAAAAACTTATCTTTTTGATATTGAAAAAGAAAAGCACCTGTTCTAAATCTATCAAGTATGGGTTGAGCAAAAATATCATTTTCTGCTATTAAATTAAAATCACTCACTTGAATGGAAATTGTTCCAGTAAACTGAGAAGTTTTGATGGTGTTAAAATAATAATTGTAGGCATAACCAACACTATTTTTTTTATGAGTTTGGTTGCTAACCGAAGAATAAAAATAATTGACGCTGGTATCTTTTGTTCCAAAACTATAAACTATTCCAAGGCTAGCAACTCCTTCTACATATTGTTGATTTGGACCTATGTTTTTTGCGTTAAAATAAAATTTTAATGCTGAATTGACTTGAACAGCATCTTTTTGATAATAGGAATTGAGTGAAACTCCAAATCGGTCGAAATGGGTGCCTAAAGCTAAAACAACTCCAACGTTTATTCCAAAATTTCCTGCTTGGTACTGTTGTGCTGTTGCTGATTTTTTGGAAAAAACAATTAATAAAACCAAAAAAATTGTTGGAGTAAGTATTCTTTTAATATGTTTTTTGTTAAAAGACAAATTAAGAGTTTAGTTGATTCTGTATGTATATCCTAAAGTAAGTTTTGTATAATCAGCTTTTACCAAGTTGGCTTTGATGTGAGCTCCTAAAAACAAATTATGCTTTGGTAATTTCATCGTATTAATTAAGTACAAGTTAAGCCCAATTCTGGTAAGTAGCGTTTTTTGAAGTGTCAAACCAATATCCGTGCCCGGATTAAATTTTCTGTAAAAAGGTTTGTGAAGGTTAACTCCTAACAAAAAATCGATACTCAAATGTCCCATTAAAAACTCGTTTCCTAAATAAAAACTAATGTTGGATGCAGACCATTCGGGATTATCAATAAGTCCATCCACTTTGTTTTCTATAATATGATCATAATATTGCTGATAAAAACGGTACGTAAAACCTCCTCTTAATTTAATGTGTTCATTAAACAAAATAGCACCACTGATATCAGAAGAATAAACGGTTTTTAGAAAGCCCATTTTTGGACCTTCGGTTTCATCTTGTTCATGAAATCCTAAACCTTCTTCTAAAGTGAGGTAATAATTTTTTGGAGAAACATTTCCTCTTTTTATTCTTTTCGGGATAATATAATTATCCTCTTTTTGTTGATAAAATTGTCCGGAAATACTAACCATAGGAGAGTTTACGCCCAAATTAGGCAAACGTGTATGTCCGTTAGATTCGTGAGAAAAACCAGCTCCTAATTTTAAATTAAAACCTCCTTTTTTATAGATGGTTTTGTAGAGAAATATTTTAACATCCCAAGTAAATTGGGAGCCAACAATTTCATTGGATGGATTTCCTAAACTATCAAAACGACTGGTGAAATAAGAAATTCCTGCTCCCATTTTTAATTTAAAAGGGGTTTTAAAATTGTTAAAAACGTTAAACGACACAAAAGGAAGTAAACTAAATTGATGTCCCAACACCTTATTGTTGCCTAAGTTGGAATACAGTAGTATAAATCCTGATTCAGCATGATTATAATACTTTGCCCATTTAGTGGAGTCGGTATTGGTGAAACCAAAGTTGATTGCTGCTGTTTGCTGATATCCGGTAGATGGAAAAGCAAAATTATTGCTCATAGGCAATACTTTTCCAATCATGTATTCGGGTTGGATAAAGTGTGAGTTAGACAACTCTGGTTCTTGAGCAAAACAAAAAGAAGTAAGGCAAAAAAGTAATATTCCTATTAATCTAATTTTCCGTGACACTGTTTGTATTTTTTTCCACTTCCACATGGGCAAACTTCATTTCTTCCTACCTTTTTCTCCACTCTAATAGGTTGTGTTTTTTGTGGTGGTTTAGGAGGCATTCCTTCTTGATGTTGAGTGTTGCTAGAGGTATATTCGGGTTTGCTCAGTGCTAATTTACTCATGTCTTCTTTTTGACGAGCAGGTGCTTTTTGGGCAGTAATTTCTCCTTCTTTTTGTTGAGGTAAGCTACATTTTAATAAGAAACTACCTACTTCTTTGTTCATTTTTAAAAGCACTTGATTGAATAATTTAAAGGCTTCAAATTTATAAATCAACAAAGGATCTTTTTGCTCATGAACTGCATTTTGAACAGATTGTTTTAATTCATCCATTTCTCTTAAATGCTCTTTCCAATTCTCATCAATCATTGCTAAAATCACATTTTTTTCGATTGATTTTATCAATTCTTTACCTTTGGTTTCAAAAGTTCTCTTTAAAGGAGTTGAAATGTTAATTGATTTTTTTCCATCAGAAATGGGAACGACAATATTTTCATATTGAGCTCCTTGATTTTCATAAACATCTTTGATTACAGGAAAAGCCATATTGGCAATCATTTCAGATTTTTTTACATAATGATTTACTCCTTTTTCGTGCAAATCTTCAATTATTTCGGTTGGATTACCTTCAAAAAATTCTTTCTCTGTGTAATTGCTTTCAATGGACAATAATCGAATTAATTCAAATTTAAAACCTTCATAATCTCTATTGTCTTGATATTCGTTGACTAAATATTCACAGATATCATAAATCATATTAGATATTTCTACACCTAAACGCTCTCCAAATAAGGAATTTCTTCTTTTCGTGTAAACAACTTCACGTTGAGAATTCATGATGTCATCGTATTCCAATAATCTTTTTCTGATACCGAAGTTGTTTTCTTCTACTTTCTTTTGGGCTCTTTCGATGGACTTAGAAACCATGGCATGTTGAATAACCTCACCTTCCTCCAAACCTAATCTATCCATTAATTTGATTATTCGTTCCGAATTAAATAATCGCATTAAATTATCTTCTAAAGAAACAAAAAACTGCGACGAGCCTGGATCTCCTTGTCGCCCAGCACGTCCTCTCAATTGCCTGTCAACTCGCCTAGAATCGTGTCTTTCTGTACCAATAATTGCTAATCCTCCTACTTCTTTTACCCCTACCCCCAATTTAATATCTGTTCCTCTACCAGCCATATTAGTAGCAATTGTTACAGCACCAGGATTTCCAGCTTGAGCAACAATTTCGGCTTCTCGTTGGTGTAGCTTTGCATTTAATACATTATGCTGTATGCCTCTCATTTTAAGTGTTCTACTTAACAACTCAGAGATTTCTACGGAAGTTGTACCAACTAATACTGGTCTTTTTTGTTCTACTAGCGAAACAATTTCTTCAATTATTGCAGTATATTTTTCTCGAGTGGTTTTATAAACTAAATCTTCACGGTCTTTTCTTGTTAATGGTCTATTTGGAGGTATTATCACCACATCTAATTTATAAATATCCCAAAGCTCTTGCGATTCTGTTTCAGCAGTTCCTGTCATTCCAGACAGTTTGTGATACATTCTAAAATAGTTTTGCAGTGTTACCGTTGCGTAGGTTTGAGTGGCAGCTTCTACTTTTACATTTTCTTTAGCTTCAATTGCTTGGTGAAGACCATCAGAATATCTTCTGCCCTCCATAATACGACCAGTTTGCTCATCAACAATTTTTACTTTATTGTCCATTATCACATACTCTATGTCTTTTTCAAACATAGCATACGCTTTCAGCAATTGATTAATGGTATGAATTCGTTCGGCTTTTACAGAATAATCCTGAATCATTTTATCTTTACGAACCAATTTATCGGCATCAGAAAGATTAGACTTTTCTATGTCGGCAACTTCCATACCAATGTCGGGCATGATAAAGAAGTTAGGGTCATCTCCAGAACCAGTAATTAGTTCAACACCTTTTTCTGTTAATTCTACACCATTGGTTTTTTCATCAATAACAAAGAATAATTCAGCATCAATTTTATGCATTTCTTTGTTTTGATCTTGCATGTAAAAGTTCTCAGTTTTCCGAAGTGTTGCTCCAATTCCTTGCTCACTTAAAAACTTAATCAGTGCTTTGTTTTTTGGTAAACCACGATGGGCTCTTAACAGAGCCATTCCTCCAGTTTCTTGATCTTCTTTACTTATTTTTCCACCATCTATCAGTGGAGCTAAAGTTTTTTTAGCAATTGCTAACGCATTGGTAACGTATTTTCTCTGATTAGAAATAAGTTGTTCAACTCTTGGTTTAAGCTCATGAAATTCATGTTTATCTCCTTTTGGAGTTGGACCAGAAATAATTAATGGAGTACGGGCATCATCAATTAAAACAGAATCAACCTCATCCACAATGGCATAATGATGTTTTCGTTGAACTAAATCTTCTGGAGTTCGAGCCATGTTATCTCTCAAATAATCAAAGCCAAATTCATTGTTGGTCCCATAAGTAATATCCGCATAATATGCTTTTCGTCTTTCTGGAGAATTTGGCTCATGTTTATCGATGCAATCTACTGTGAGTCCATGAAATTCAAAAATGGGAGCCATCCATTCAGAATCCCTTTTTGCTAAATAATCATTTACGGTTACTAAGTGAACGCCTTTTCCAGCAAGAGCGTTTAAGTATACAGGTAACGTCGCAACTAATGTTTTCCCTTCACCAGTCATCATCTCAGCAATTTTGCCTTCGTGTAAAACTCTACCACCAATTAACTGCACGTCATAATGAACCATTTCCCATGTTACTTCTGTTCCTGCTGCTAACCAATGGCTGTTATAAATTGCTTTATTCCCTTCAATTTTTACACTTTCTCTCACCGCAGCAATGTCCCTATCCATTTGTGTGGCGGTAACAACAAGCTGTTTATTCTCAGAAAATCTTCTGGCAGTTTCTTTTACAACGGCAAATGCTTCTCCTCTTATTTCATTTAAAGCATCTTCAATTAGCACCAGTATTTGTTTGTCTAATTCGTCAATTTTTGTATAAATACTTTCTTTATCACTAATGGACAAAGAATAATCATTTTCTATTTTATCTTTCAGTAAAATTATTTCTTCTTCATTGGCTTTTGTTTTTTCTGCAATTTTTGATTTTAATTCAAATGTTTTTCCTCTTAATTCATCATCTGATAATGAAGAAAAGCTATTAATTGCTAAAGCAACTTCATCAATTATTGGGGACAATTCTTTATAATCTCTATCTGTTTTACTGCCTACAAATGTTCTTAGAATCTTACTTAATACTTCTGATGCACCCATCTTTTATTAAAAATTTAATTTTTTGCATTTAGGCAAAAACTCTACCAATGCACTATATCCTGTCATATTGACTTAATAATCGGCAAATGTAGTTATTTAGCATTGATGAATATAGCTAACTATTAAAATAAAATGGTAAAAATTTGATGATAAAAAGTTCTTTTGATTATTTATATTTGCATAAAATATGTTGTATATCATAATATGTCAATTGTAAAAGTAGAAAAAATAGTAGTAATTAATTTTAGTGAAAAACTAAAATGTTATGCTCAGTTATTTAAACTGAGGCTAACTTCTTTTGTTGTAATTTCTGCTATTTTTGGTTATTTTATTGGAGCTTCTACTTATAATTTTTCTGAAATCGTTTTATTAATCGTTGGGGGTTTTTTTATTACCTGCTCCTCTAATGCATTTAATCAGATTATCGAGAAAGATTATGACAAATTAATGAGAAGAACTCAAAACAGACCTTTACCATTAAATAAACTTAGTGTTTCTGAGTCTTCATGGGTTTCTCTAACTATAGGTGTTTTTGGCGTTATTATTTTATGGTTGCTTAATCCGTTAACAGGAAGTTTGGGTGCTTTAGCAATATTTATGTATGTCGCACTTTATACTCCTTTAAAAAGAATTTCTACCATTTCTGTTTTTGTTGGTGCATTTCCTGGAGCGTTTCCTCCAATGCTGGGTTGGGTTGCTGCAACAGGTAGTTTTAGCTTGGAAGCAGGAATTTTGTTTGCCATGCAATTTTTATGGCAATTCCCACATTTTTGGGCAATTGCTTGGAAAGTTAATGACGATTATACCAATGCGGGATTTAAAATGTTGCCTTTTGGGAAGAAAAATAAAACAACAGCATACATTATATTATCGAGCAGTATCGTATTATTTTTAGCAAGTATATTACCAGAATATTTTAACATTACTGGTAGAATTGCAACGTTGGGATTAATGATTTTGTCTTTATTAATGGTTTTCCCAACCATAAAATTAGTACAAACGTTGGATGATAAATTCGCATTACGGGTAATGCTAATGTCTTATTTATACCTTATCCTTTCGCTTTCCATTATTCTTATTGATAGGCTTTTATGAGTGATAAAAAATATAAATCACTAATAATTTTTATATCTATTTTGTTACCCATTGCTGTTGCCGCTTTATTTGTAATCCGAATTCCCAATGTTGCTCCGTTAACTTTTTTACCACCAATTTACGCCAGTATCAATGGATTAACAGCTATTTTATTAATTGTTGCAGTTATCGCCATTAAAAAAGGAAATCGTATTTTACATCAACGATTAATGAAAACCAATTTGATATTGTCTGTTTTGTTTTTACTAATGTACATTGCTTACCATATGACTTCTGACCCTACCCCTTTTGGAGGAACAGAAAATAGTAGAATCATTTATTTTTTCATTTTAATTTCTCATATCTTACTTTCTGTCGCCATAATTCCTTTGGTATTAATTACAACAGTAAGGGCTTTAAGAGAGCAATTTGATCAACATAAAAAAATAGCAAAAATTACTTTTCCGCTGTGGTTGTATGTTGCTATTTCTGGAGTAGTAGTTTACTGGATGATAGCTCCTTATTATGTTTAGGAAATAAATTAGACACCCAAAATAGTTAATGCCGAAATTATTAGTATTTTTATAATGATAAAAATTATTAATGATTATGAATAAAAAAATACTCGTAAACACTATTGTTGCTGCAATTTTGGTGTTTTTTAATAATAATAGTAGTGCACAAAACATAGGTATTAATGCAACCGGTTTAGCTCCAGCTACAAGTGCTGGCTTAGATGTAGATTTTAC
>CAYHWX010000140.1:0-8538 GCA_964360245.1 uncultured Vicingus sp. | reverse complement strand
TACAGCATAACGTCTTCCTCCATCAACCCTCTTTCCCATCATTCCTTGTACAATAATCCCTATTTTCATTTATCCTCTGCTTGAACACTTATCAAGAATATTCGCAAACTTATTTGTCAAATTCATCCCATCAAATTGTGATATATATTCCCATTTTGGGTCAACCTTCAATTTCCCATTTTTCCAGTTTTCATAAACATACAGAATAGCCTCCATAATTTCCTCCTCCGAATCAGGTTCTGCCTGTTTAAATAAACAACCAGATTGCTCAAGGATATCCAAACATTCAGATTTACAGGAAACAAGGGCAAGTATAGGACGACCTACAGAAATATATTCAAAAGTTTTACCAAGAACAATTAAATTTCCCCGCTCTCTTGCTTGCTGTATTAACAGGCACGATGCATTTAAAAGTTTTTCTCGTATTTGATAATTTGGTATAAAACCAACTATTGTTACCGCTTTCAATATAGAACTATCAATAAATTTTTGTTTCCAACTCTCATCCCCATGCCCACCAATAATTACAAATTTTACCATTCCCTCGGTAATATCGCCTTTTATCATTAACGACTCTAATGCCTTCAAAAAACTAATAGGGGATTGTGACCCATAGAATGCACCCGCATATACAAACTCTAAGCAATTATTATGTTGATTTCCATTGTAATATTGTCCAGTTGGCCAATCATAGCCATTATATATGTGTGATATTTTCTCCTCAGCTTGCGGATATTTTTCTCTTAAAAATAAAGCATAGTTTCTACTAGCTGTTATTATATGATCAGCGTTTTCAATTACTTTTAACTCTTGCCTACTTTCAAGCTTTTCCTGCCATTTGAATAATCCTTTTGGACGTAGAGGGTCATCTATCCATGGATCGCGAAAATCAGCAACCCAAGGTAGGCCAGTAGTTTTCTGTAGTTTTAAACCAATCAAATGAGCGGTAAATGGGGCAGAGTTACTATATATCACATCGATTTTATTTTGTTTTATTACTTTCAGACCTTCCTTAACCGCAGATGGATACCATCCTATATAAGGGTCAGGTGGAAAACGCCTGCAAAATGCTGAAAATCTATTTTGAAGACGAAATAATTTCAACCTTCCTAAAATTTCAGAGAACCATATAATATCTTTCCATTTCGTTCTGATAACATTGATGGGAAGCTCTTCTAATTCATCCAGTAATTTATAATCCCATGCCGCCTCCCGTTTTGAAGGATTTTTCACCGTAAGAACAAAAGGTTTCCAACCAAAAGCGGGTAAATTTTTAGCAAATCGGAAAGACCTTCTTGGAGGAATTCCACCTAAGGGAGGAAAGTAGTACGTAATCATGAGTATTTTTTTATCTTTTGATTGCATCAACGATTAAACTCTTTGGTCTGGCTATATAGCTCATATCAAAAACAACGTCCGTATCAATACACCCGTCATAATCTATATGACACTGAGCCGGAGTCTTGCTAATAAATTTCCCATCGGGTGTACAATATACAAGGCCCATTATTTTATCAAACCCTGCTATTTCTAAAATTTCCTTTAATACCGTATAAGACCACCTGGTTTTATGTTTTTCCGGGTGGTCCCATGCTAAGCTATTCCCAGGCCATCCAATAACTTCTGGTGGTTCATATACTCTCAAATCTGCATCAGGAACAACAGTTCGACATATAGCACCTTTACTCATAGTCCTATAAATTTCTTTGAATAGACTGAGCGCTTCATCTAAAAAGAGATGCTCGAAAAAATGTTCTGAATAAACAAAAGTAAAATGTTGGTCTTGAAAAGGCAAAATATCTCCTTTTTTATAATACCAGGGCATAATCTTTAATTTTTCTACCATTGAGAAATCAATTTGATCAATATCTTTCACCAATGGAAATGGTTCTTTTCTCTCGCCACCTCCACTAAACAATGTGCGCAGAGCGCATAGCGGATGGCGCAAAGCGTGAATTGTTTTTCTCACTATTTCAGTAAATCGTTGCTTTTTACTCTTTTTAATTTCTATTTGTGTTTTCTTAAAGGAAGCTATATCGGGTTTTTCTGTCCCTAAATGTATCCATGATTCCTGAGATAACACACCCCACGATACTTTGGGAATATCAATAAGATTTTTAGCGCCGATGTGGAGTCGCATTTTTTTATCTATGGATCAACATAATTAACTAGTATATCGTTTCATTAATACATTTACAGATTCATTGTCATTGCGAGCGATAGCGAAGCAATCTTAACCTTTTGCAATACAAGAGATTGCTTCGTCACTCCGTTCCTCGCAATGGCATGCTCATTGTAAAGCTTTTTCAGAAACGTGCTACTAGCGAGGCGAAGCCTCAGACCGAAAAAAAACATTGAAATCCGCAGATTACGCAGATTTTCGCAGATTAATAATTGTATACAAATCTTTTATATTTTATTGATTTAGAGCCAAAGCGGTTTCCCCAAAAGAAATAAAAGAAAACAAAGATTTCATGGGGCAGGCGCAGATTACACAGGAAAAAGATACCAATAATCTGTGCAGTCTGTATAACAAATGTATAAAACCTTGCTTTTTTAGCAAAGATTTTTAATCTGTTTAATCTGCGTTCTCTGCGGTGAGCTGAACTGTTACAAATTTTTAAAGTATATATTTTACCACACCTGAAAAACTACCAAACCTGAAACATACAAGGTTAAATTCCATATCTTGCTTACATGTTACTGTTATCAGAACGAAAGCTTTACGCTTTAACCACGGAGATTAAGTCTTGAAACTGGATGTTATGCAACTATCCAATTAAAATCCCTTATCTTAGGAACATCCTCACCGTGTTTATCCCCTTCTTCAAGTTCAGCTATTACTGCAT
This sequence comes from uncultured Vicingus sp., assembly GCA_964360245.1. Lineage (GTDB taxonomy): Bacteria > Bacteroidota > Bacteroidia > Flavobacteriales_E > Vicingaceae. The sequence goes on along the minus strand of CAYHWX010000140.1, from coordinate 5,689 downwards.
GAGGAATAATAATTTGATCATATAGCTTCTCAAGGAGATGAAAATACCCCAACCTATGCAGGTAAAAAAGTGGTGATGTATTAACAATCACTATCTTATGCATTTTCAAATTCTTGATTTAGTTCTTCAGAGGTTAGATTGAAAACTGGCACATCATAGCGAGAAAGAGATTGAAGGAAGCTTACCCTTGGAATACCTGCAAGCTGGGCCGCCCGCCCTGAAGACAACCTCCCCATCTGATAAAGCTTAACTGCAGCCAACATCAGTAAATCTCTTGAAAATTCAGAAGGAGTTTCCTTTAATGAAATTAATACTTCATCCGGGACTTCTAACACTATCTTCTCCATAAATAATCACCTCCAGCCATCATTTTTAACCTCCTATTTCAATTGTCCTGTTATTAATAGGCTTCTGACTTCGTGCATCTAAAACTTGACTCATTATAATTTCTCTTTCTATCTCTTTAGCAACCTCTGCAATCTTAGCGTTCTCTGCGGTGAGCTGAGCTGTTACAGATTTTTAAAGTATATGTTATACCACAACTGAAAAACTACCAACGACCATAACTGATAAGTTACTGCCCCTCGAGTACCCCCTTTGAATTCTCTAATCAGCGAATGTACACCGTGAAGGTTAAAAATTCCCTGATTTTCCAAGAAATCTGGGGAGAAATACTCATCAAGGAGAGATGACAGAGGATCCTCCAACCATTTCCCATACGGAAGTGAAAACCCCATTTTGGGTCTACAAAATATTTCCTCAGGTAAATTTTGGCGTAATGCTCGTTTCAACAAGTATTTTGGATTGCCTGGATGATATCGCTTCTCTACTGGTATAGTGGCTGCCCATTCAACCAGACGATGATCGAGAAAAGGAACTCTTGCCTCAAGCGAATGGGCCATGGTAAATCTGTCTGTGTAGGCAAGGTATTCATCTACAAGTTGTGTTTTTAAATCTACAGCCATTATTTTGTCAGCAATGGGAAGGGAGTCCATTTGACTTAATATATTCTGGTAGATTGTTTCACAAAGTTTTTCCACATCTAATTGCTCAATAATGTCTTTATTCAGAACTGATTCCCTGTGTCTTTTTTTGAATATAGCCTCAGCTCGATTGGAATATACTTCTCCTGGGAAAATAGCCCTACGAGCAATTTGACCTAACTTCCCTGGTATATTTGTGAAATACCTTTTTAATATTTTCCCTTTGATTCCATTGCTTCCAAGATGGTCCAACAGAAAAAGTGCTTTTTTCCCCATACTTTGTTCAAATCTATACGGTCTTTCATAATTCCCAAAGAGTTCATCTCCTCCACAACCTGAAAGGGCAACCTTAACATATTTACTTGCTAGCTCTGCTATAAAATATTGCGGAGTCGGACCTGAATATAAATCCCCAAACGATACGATGGTATTTCTTAAATGTTTTCTTACCAAATCTCCTTCTAGTATAAACTCATAATGGTCGGTACCTAAATAATTGGCTGTTTTTTTGGCATATTCAAGCTCATTTGTAACCTCACCTTCGTCCTTAACAGAAAAACCAAGGCTGAAGGTTTTCAGTTTACCCAAGTGCCGAATGGCCCTTTCCGCAATGGCTGCCGAATCAATACCGCCACTCAAAAAAACCCCTACAGGCACATCTGAACGAAGTTGAATGCGTACAGAATCGTTAAAGAGTTCTCTAAATTCTTCACAAAGTTCATCTTCACCTTTATTATTCTTAGGAAGAAATTTTAAACTCCAATATCTTTTCTTATGTAACTTTCCATCTTTAATCCATGCAATATGGCCCGGTGGAAACCGAAAAACATCCCTGAACGCCGTCTCCTCTCCGATTGCAACCATACCACTAAGATAGTTATAAAGGCTATTTATATTGAGTCGTCTCTCAAATGCAGGAATGCTAAGGATAGCATTTATCTCTGAGGCAAAATAAAGGCTATTTTGATGGAAGGCGTAATAGAGAGGTTTTATACCCAGTCGGTCACGGGCAAGCATTAATTGTAATTTTCTACCATCCCATAAGGCAAAGGAAAACATGCCATTGAGCTTTGAAACACAATCTTCACCAAATTCTTCATACGCATGTACAATAACTTCGGTATCTGAATTTGTTTTAAAGATATGTCCTAACGCTCTAAGTTCATTACTCAATTCAAGGTAATTATAAATTTCCCCATTATAAACTATCTGAACAGATCCATCCTCATTTCCTAAAGGCTGATGACCGGTCTCAAGATCAATGATAGACAACCTGACCATTCCCATTGCTAGCTTATCAGGAACAGTAAACATCCCTTCATCATCAGGACCTCTATGCTTAATTGCTTTTAACATTTTTGCCAATACTTCTTTGTTGGACGATCCAATTATTCCAGCTATACCACACACAGTTGAAATAATTCCTCAATTCTTTCTAATACATCAGCGACTGTTATAGATTTCATACAAGGAGATGGAATTTTAGCACACTCCATATACCGATCTGTCCCATAGCAAGGAGGACATATTGAATTATATCTAGATTGAATCAGAATACTCTGGGAATAGCGACCTTCTTGTCTTACTGAATTAGTTGGACCAAATAAACCAATACCAGGAACACCAAGCGAAAAACCTAAATGCATAATACCACTATCATTACTGACCAAACATTCACAACAACTTAATATCGCAGCAATATCATAGATTGAATATCCATCAAGAAAATATACAAAAGATTCCTCTTTCCAATTATTACGTAATTCTTTATCATCGGGACCGAGTATAACTAATGTACAAATTTCATATTTAGAATGGATGTCTCGTGATAATTTAGCAAATAATTCAACTGGCCATCTCTTGGCTTGATAATTAGAACTACACCCTGGATGCATAGCAAATAATCTTTTACCAAGAGTAATACCAAAGGACTCAACCAACCTTTGTCCTTCAGCTACAATAGCATTTTTTTTTATATAATGTTGTAAGTTGCCTTCTAGCCCAATAACATTAAAAAACTCTTTTGAATAATAGAACAAGTCTACACTTATAGAAAAATTAACAGGCAAATTGTGTGTGTTGTATAATGGTTTTTCTTCTTTCGTTGGACCATTTTGACCATACCCAAAACGATACTCGGCACCAATTATATATCCCAGTAGCGAAGCCCTATATCTGGGCGACATGTAATCATAAAAATAAGCAGTCCTTAGCCATGGTCTACGTATATATAAAAGTCCATAAATCCACAATTTCCTTAAACGATAAAAATCTTTTTGTACAATTATAGTCTTTGGGTTTCCCTCCATTAAATCCACAATTGGTTTCCATCTGTTTCCTGTAAGTATTAAATAAATTTTACAACTAGGTGACGCTGACCTGATAGCCGATACCAATGGCGTAACAGATATAACATCCCCCAAGCCCATCCATTCTCCGGCAAGATTAATAATAACCCGATCTATTTTTGACCAATCTGGTACTTTTTTTATTAACTCTGATTTGTTAATTTTACAGCACAGTTTGTTAATTACCCTTTGAAAAGTCATAAGCCTCATGTTTTCTACAGATCAAATTATTTGAATAATGCCTAAAAGTCATATAATCAAGATTACTTTATACAGGTTATCCATAAAAATTCACCCCAATGCTTACGTATATAATCAAAAAAATAATTTGGTATATATAGCCAAATTTTTGGGTAAAGAATCCTAAAGATCCATTTAACATGTCCTACAGTTTCCACATCAACCTTACTAAATTTAGAGAATAACCCTTTAGCTTCTTTAATGCTAAATACCTTTGTATGTGGATTACCCTCTTCTCTACCACCATCGTAGTATCTTGATGTCAACTCATGTGGATTATTCAAAAATTTACTTTCATAGTGGAGATATCCTTCCCATAACGACCCTAATATTCTCCAAAAAATACCATTTTTATGATATAACATCACTCCACACCATCCTCCAGGCTTTAAAACTCTATAAATTTCCTCGACTGCCTTATTTGTTTGCGGAGTATGCATTAATACACCCCAAGAAACAACAAAATCAAATGTCTCATCATCAAATTGCAGAGCCTCAGCATCACCTTTTAAAACCTTAATTGTAAGATTTTTAATAAATGCCCTTTTACTGGTAAAATCCACAGCCCTTTGGTTCAGATCAAGTGTCGTTAATATATATCCTTTAATTGAATAGCTTTCTGCCAGTGTACCCAATCCACATCCAATTTCCAGACCGTTATTGTTTTGTTTGCCTTTTGGCATAAAATATTTTTCAAAAGCCTCTTCTTTGCTTATATTAGGAAAATTGACTTTCCAAAACTTCTCATCAATTACTTCCATTTCTTTTATAAATGATTCTGCAGCATTAATATCCTCAAAGTGAAATTTGCCATGAGTATTGCTGTAGGTCTGGGGGTTATCATTCCACCATTTTTCGATATTTATTTTATTCATTTTGTTTAATTAACATTCTTGATTTAAGGTAATTTTTTATTTGATCAATCGATGCAAAGATAAAAATTAAGGAAAAAACAGGTACCAAAAATAATTGGATAATTAAATACTTTTCAATTTTTCTGTGTACAAAGAGATGCATTTGAGTATTTTTCGTTAAACAAAAAGTTCGATGTCTACCGTTATATATAATAATTGTTTTAGATAATTTTTTTACAAAACCTTCTATTTCAGAAAAACCAAGTCCCAAGCAATCATTATATACAATAACCACCATATCATATTTCACATCGTCATTTTTAAATAAACTATTCCCTTTTTTCAATATTCCTTTAAAATATGTTTCCGGATAAATAAATAACCTACTCTCCTGTTTTTTGAATAAATTTATTTTTTCTGCTAATTTATTACTGTCAACCATAAAATCTATTTTTTTACAATCAACTTTACTATTTACCCAATCATACGCAAATTCAATCAAATAAGATGGCTCTTTCGGATTTGCTAACGAATATACTTGATCAGAAATTCTTTTAAATATTTTTCCTATTATTCCGCATCTTAATATTTTACAAAATAGACCAGACCTATAAATCAAAGTCTCTCCACTTATAATGAGTATATTATCAAACTTTCCAAATTGAGATACTTGTTGCAATAATTTCACTGTTATACTCCAAAAATAAAATACCGATTTATGATCATGAACGTATTAACTTAAATTGTACTTTGTAATAATCAATGTTCAGTTACAACTTTTGTAGAATAGGTTCTCTAAAGATAATCTATTCTGCATTCTGGTTTAAGCTCTGCAACTCCACCGTGAGAATAACTTTCCACCACCTGAAAATTAATCGCATTCACGACCATGTCAAGATATCCAGAAAAGCGATTATTCCGCACTTCTGCACCAATAGTATAACTACCAGCAAGATTGATAATTACTCGATCTATTTTTGACCAATTTAAAACTTTTTCCATTATGCATTACTAAAGAGGTCTTACTTATATTTTTATACACACTGAAAATGTAATAGCGATACTTAGAGGTGTTTTACTCATCGGATTTATTCTTAATCATTATCACTGGATAGGGACTTAATTTTTTTAAAAAGAAAGGCATTGTGCACTGCATAACTTCTTGGTAAAAAAAAAGGGCATAAATATTCAATTGGATATGACAAAGCTAACATTATTCTATTTTTTAAATATCTTTTAAGACTCCAACTATTTACAGTATAAA
>CAYHWX010000139.1:0-8583 GCA_964360245.1 uncultured Vicingus sp. | reverse complement strand
TTACACTGGTTGGAATTTCACAAATGGCTATTGAGTGTTTGAGGGCACGACAATATTTGCAAGAAACAGGTATAGAGGCTGAAATCGTAGACCCGGTATCACTTAGCCCATTAGATATAAGTACGATTGAGGCATCAGTAGTAAAAACAAGAAAACTTATCGTGGTAGATAATGCATGGATGCCATGCGGTGCAGGGGCAGAGATAATTGCTCAACTTGTAGAAAAAAAATTGCATAAAGATATGTCAATACAGCGCATGGGTTTTGCTTTTGTTCCCTGTCCGACAACGCCTTCGCTTGAACAGCATTTCTATCCCGATGCAAAAAAGATTGCTTCAAAAGCATATAGAATGCTTTTCCCCCGTGAAAAACCGTGGCAGCCAACTGCTCAGTTGCAAATTGAGGAAGTAGAGTTTAAAGGACCGTTTTAATTAAGAGGACTGCAGAATATGAAAATTTTGATTACCGGCATAACAGGCTTTGTTGGAAGTCACCTTGCTGAATATATACTGAACCTCAATGAGGAACACGAGCTTTTTGGCTTATGTAGGTGGAGAAGTCCAAGGGATAATTTGGCAAATATTTATAACAAAATAACCCTACTCGACGCTGACCTTTGCGATTTAAGCGCCTTGATCCGGCATTTCAAGGCAATCAGACCCGATATTATTTTTCATCTGGCTGCTCAGAGTTATGTTCTGACAAGTTTTAACTCACCGATACACACACTATGGTCAAATGTGATTGGTACAACAAACCTGCTTGAAGCAGTAAGGATTACAGAGATCAATCCGGTTATTCAGATTTGTTCATCATCGGAAGTTTACGGACAGGTAAGCGAGGCTGATGTTCCCATCAAAGAGACATGCCCGTTTAAACCCGCTTCTCCTTATGCCGTGAGTAAGGTTGGTGAGGATATGGTAGCATACCAATATTGGATTTCTTATGGGATTAAAACAATTCGCACGAGGATGTTTACCCATACAGGACCACGAAGGGGAGATGTTTTTGCAATGTCTTTCTTTGCTAAACAAGTTGCTGCTGGTGAACTAGGACTCAGTGAACCTGTTATTAGCGTTGGAAACTTAAAGTCAGTAAGAACCTTTTGTGATGTGAGGGATGCCGTCAGGGCATACTGGATACTGGTGAATAAATGTAAGGCGGGCGAGGTTTACAATATAGGTGGAAATAGAACACTGACGATTGGACAAGCATTAGACATATTACTTTCGTTCTCTCAAAAGAAATTTGAGATCAAAGTAGACCCACAACTTTTACGGCCATCTGATGTAACATTGCAGATACCTTGTATAGATAAGTTTAAAAACGAAACAGGTTGGGAGCCAGAGATTCCATTGGCAAAAACACTGCAAGACATTTTGGATTATTGGAGAGACGAACTGTCTCGATATCCCTGGAAGGCATTGACAGTAACAAAATAATACAAAAGAATAGCGGAGACTATGATGTATAAGGGGAAAAAGGTGTTGGTAACAGGCGGTACAGGCCTTATAGGCAGACCGCTTGTTGAAATGTTAATTGAGTCTGGAGCTACGGTGAGAATTGCATCGTTGGACGATCCTTCAAGGGCTCATCCTAAAGCCGAATTTAGGCAAGTTAATCTTATGAAGTTTGAAAAGTGTATGGAAGTATGTGAAGGAATAGAGTATGTTTTTCACCTTGCCGGGATTAAAGGATCACCCGCAATGACGGCAAAGAAACCCGCAAGTTTTTTTGTTCCCACGATCACTTTTAATACAAATGTGATGGAAGCTGCACGGCAATGTGGTGTAAAAAAATACCTTTTTACCAGCACTATTGGTGTTTACTCACCGGCAGAAGTTTTTTATGAAGATGATGTGTGGAAGACATTTCCGTCTGAGAATGACAAGTTTGCTGGATGGGCAAAGCGTATGGGTGAACTTCAGGCAGAGGCATACAGAATTGAATATGGATGGAATGACATCGCCATTGTCAGACAAGCGAATGTTTATGGTCCTTATGATAATTTTGATCCTAATAATGCAATGGTAATTCCTTCGCTTATTAAACGAGCACTCGACGGAGAAAACCCTCTTGTTGTATGGGGTGATGGCAGTGCAATAAGAGATTTTATCCACGCAAAAGATGTGGCGCGTGGGATGTTGCTCGTCCTTGAGAAAGGAGTGGAAAAGCCAGTAAATCTCGGAAGTGGTGTTGGTATTACTATAAAGGAAATTGTTGAAATTATTGTTAATACTATGCAAATTAAATCTAAAGTACTTTGGGATACATCCAAGCCATCTGGTGACAGAAAAAGGGTGATGGATATATACAGAGCAAAGGATATTGGATTTAAATCTACTATTTCTATTAAAGATGGAATCAGAGAAGTTATGAATTGGTACGAGAAAAATAGGGAAGTAGTAGGTAAAAGATATAATGTATTCAGAGAAGACAAGACTGATTAACGGTATAAATATTCGCAACTATTTTAAGTATTTATTAAAACAAACTGATAAACACAAATCGAAAGTAATATTAATTTTAAAACAAAATAGAAGGGACTGATTTATGGAAAAGGCTTCAATGCAACAAGGCAAAACCGCCTTTCCCAATTTTTCTAGCTGGTTTACCGGCAAAATAGTATTAATCACGGGCGCCACCTCTGGTATTGGGCGGGAAATTGCAAAAAGTTTATCATCTTCCGGTGCAAGATTGTTGCTCTGTGGCACAGATAAAGAAGCGATGAATTCTCTTAAGGACGAATTGAAAAGTAATTCACATCCTGCGCTTGCAGGCTTTTTATCGGATATCTCAAATAACGAATCATTGCAAGAATTAATAACCAACATTAATAAAAATTATGAGGTTGATATTTTAGTAAATAATGCGGGAATCGGTCATATAAATGACTTTTGCAAAATGTCACACGGACTGATCCACACAATGATTAACCTCAATATCATTGCAGTAGTTGAACTTTGCAGGGCGTTAATTCCACGAATGCAAAAAAAGTCAGGAACAGGAATTCTTAATGTAGGGTCAGTTGCATCATTTTTCCCAACTCCAGGTTCTGCATTATATGGGGCAACAAAGCATTTTTTGTTAAGCTTTACTGATGCTCTTCATCAAGAAATGTTGTCATCGGGAGTTCATGTAACTGGCGTTTATCCAGGCAATACACATTCACGTTTTTTAGAACGTTCAACAGATGGAAAAGTAAAAAGATGGTCAAAAGCTATGAACCCGATGGTGGTTGCAAAACAAGCGCTTGGAGGTTTAATCAAGAACAAAATGAGGGTTATACCTGGATTTGTTAATAAATTAAAAACATTGGCTCCCGTTATTCTTCCTGCATCAATACTGTTAGCTAAGATTTATAAAAGTACTATTAACCATTCCACGATACAATAAGTTTGGTATGCCTAATAAATTTATACGATGGGCTAAAACACTAGCTTATCCATCATATGTAATATTTTTTGTAACAGGACGGTGTAATGCTCGGTGTAAAATGTGTTTTTACGAAGAAAACATGGCGAAAAACCCTGGCATTGCAAACGAACTGACATTAGATGAATATGAAAAAATAAGTAAAAACATTAAACAAATTAACATATTGGGAATATCAGGGGGAGAGCCGTTTCTAAGAGATGATTTAGCGGAAATTGTAAAAATTCTATACAAAAATTGTTCGCCATTGGTTGTTGATTTGCCAACAAATGGTTTTTTTGTCCAAACGATAATACAGCAGGTTGAAAATATAGTCCATTATTGTAAAGGTATGACGGTTGATGTTCAACTTTCTATAGACGGACCTGAAGAAATACATAATGAAATACGGGGATTGAAGGATGGATTTCGTAGGGTTAAGGAAACATATAAAGGATTGGTTGCCCTTAAAAAAAAATATAGAAATCTGAGGGTAAAAGCTTGTGTAGTATATTCCCATTATAACCAGGATCACATTGAAGAGTTGTTCAAAATATTAGAAACCGATTTTCCCGAACTTGACCGTGTAGTATTTTCTGTTGTGCACGGCAGTGTTAGTGACACGGAGGCACTTAAGTTTGACTGGAACAGATATTTTACGATCTGTAATAATATGAGAAATTCTACAGTTGTGAAAAGCATTAAAGATTTCCACTCTATATTTACCATTGCCTTGAGAGCAGTGAAAAATGATTATTTAAAAGAGGTGTTAAGAACAAAGGATGTTTATAAAAAGTGCGGGGCTGGCAAAAAGATAATTGTAATTAATGAAACAGGGAAGGTTTTCCCCTGCGAGCCATTATGGCAGGCAGTAGGGGATTTAAGAAAAAGTAACTATAATCTGGATATTATTTTAAATTCCAGCGAGATGAGGGAGTTCTATAAGAATATTTTCAGAAAAAAGTGCACATGTCATTGGAATATTCCCTTGATTTCCAATTTAATTTACAGGCCAAGATATTATCCAAAGATGTTGTCTGAAATGGTTAAAGTCATTATGAGAAGCATAAAAGTGGCAAAATAGGCAAGGGTAAAGGCATGTCCATAAAATTAGACTTACACATTCATACAGAATCGCATGGGAAAACATTTATAACTTCCGAACAATTGAACCAATCGTTAATACAAAACGACATTGATGGTGTAGCAATAACAAATTTTTTTGATATTTCACACGCAGTATGGCTTAAAAAAAGGCTAAAAGATAGGGTTGTTATTGTGGGACAGGAAATATGGACTAAATATGGTCATATTATTGGACTAGGACTCAGGGAACAAATACCAGATTCTCTAAGTGCTGAAGAGACAATTGGGATTATCCATGAACAGGGGGGTATTGCTGTAGCCCCTCATCCATATCTTTTTTTAGGTATTAAGGAAAGGGCTGTATTGATTCAAATCGATGCTATAGAAGTTTATAATGGACTTTTGGGATATGCGGTTATTTTTAACTATTTAGCAAAAAGAATGGCAAAAAAAAGTAAAATTCCACAGATTGCTTCTACTGATACAACCGATCCAAAATTTATTGGTTTGAGTTACACTGAGGTATTAGCCAACAATCCTAATGATATATTTAAAGCGATTAAAGCCGGTAGAGTAAAACTTAAGAGGCGTGCAGTGCCATTACCTACCGGTTTTATTTTAAAAAATTTGCTGAATTTTTCAAATTTTGAACCTAGTTCTGTTCATGCGGTACCGTGCTATATATGTGGAAAGTCAATGGCAGTTAGAATATTAAAAAAAATATATTTCTGCTCTGATTGTGGAAAAGCAATTCAATCACGCATCGTTTGCTGTAATAAACATTATTTGTGTACAGATTGTATTCTTAAAAGAGGCTCGTTATCGGTGCAAAAAAAATATTGTTAAAAACAAGAATTAATTATAATTTTTCAATATTTGGAGAAAATTGGAATTAGTTAAATTAAGCAATAAATTTTTCTTAAGACTTTTTGATTTTGATGTTCATTAACAAGTTTTTCGTTCTCTGACCTTGCGATTGTTGATGAGAATTCAAGTAAGAATTAATAGCATAATTGAATTCATAAGAGTTGTAGGCTTAGTTTTAATGGTTTTATTAAAAAGGCATTTTGTTTTAACCAGTAAGAGGCAGGTCAATAATAATATAATGCTTGCTCTTAAGTGCCACAAAAGGAGATAAAGCGTATTAATGAAGGGTATGGAATTTAAAGTTGCATTTATTGATTTTTCGAATAATTTTTTTGATAGGCATGCAATCTATTCTTTATCTGCTTATTTGAAAAGCAATAGTATTGAGACCAATTATATTAACAATAAAAGCTTTTCAGAAACAATTTCAAGTATAAAAGAAATAAGCCCGGAGCTTTTACTTTATTCGGCTTTCTCAAGTGATATTTCACTCTTCATTAAATTCGATAAAATTGTTAAAGAAAATCTGTATATAAAGTCTATTATTGGAGGGCCAGGTCCTACGTTTGATTGGAAATTTCTTGATAGTTGTACTATTGATGCAGTTTGCATAGGAGAGGGAGAGCATGCCCTTGTAGATTTTATTAAAAGTGATTTTTCCCCTTCAAAGAATATTATTGCCAATCAAAACAGTATGCCTTCAGAATATTTTCCTTTTGTGGATCTAAATAGTGTCCCATTTCCTGATAGAGACTTGGTATACAAAAATGATTATTGCCTTAGGAATATGCCGAGTAAACAATTTCTTTCAGGCCGGGGATGTCCATATATGTGTACATATTGTCATAACAACATACAAAACAAATTGTTCAAGAAATGCGGCCCAATTGTAAGAAAAAAGAGCGTTGATTACCTGATAGATGAGATTAAAGCTATTAAGAGCAAGTACCCGTTAGAAACTGCTATTTTCCAGGACGATACATTCATTCTAAACAAGAAATGGTTATTTGAATTTAGTGAACGTTTTCCACGAGAAGTAAATATCCCTTACACATGCAATATTAGGGCAAATTTGATAGATGAGGAAACCATAATTGCGTTAAAGGAAAGTAATTGCTCGTGTGTTTATTGGAGCATAGAATCTGGAAATGAGTTTTTCAGGAACAATCTGTTAAAAAGGGCAATGAGCACCGAACAAATCTTAGAAACCGGACGTCTTTTGGACAAATATAAAATTTCTCACAGGAACGGGGGTATAATAGGCTTACCCGGAGAAAAATTCAATGAAATGCTTGAAACGGTGGAGCTAAATATAAAAACTAAGCCTGCATTTGGATTTGCCAGCATATTCATTCCATTTCCAGGATTAGAACTAACAAACTACGCCTTGAAACATGGCTACATTTCCGAAGAAATCTTGAACAACTTACCTGAGAATACGCACTTACGCTCCGTTTTGAACTTTACTGCCGAGGAGCATTTGAAGATACAGAAACTTACATACTTATATCCAATATTTACAAGCTATCCAAAATTATTCTATAACCTTAAAATATTTAACTGGCTTTTTAAGCTTCCAAAAATTTTATTATATGCAGTATTTAATCTTTTTACGCTCTATAAGATGTCGCGTTTGTACAGGGTCAATGTTCCATTACCATTGCGAATTGCAATAATGCTTCGGTATTTAAAGAACCCTTATTGAATAGTATTTGATTAACTTAAAATATAACAAAATAGGACGACACAGTAGTGTTAAGTGATACCATGTCTACTAGTAAATCTTGGATTTGTGAACTTTTTCTGTAAATTAATGATTCTCAGCCCTGTAATGTCTATAATCCAATTTAACAAAAGTGGAAAAACATTGGGAAAAGAAAGGTATAATTATGAATAACAATTATTTTAAAAAAATGACTCTTTACTATAAGGTAGGAATGCCGAGAATGACGCCGATTAAGGCTTACAGGATGCTCAGGTATGTATACCTTTCAAAGATATTGAGGCGGGAGATTCCATGGCTCGTAGAGTTTTCAGTTACCTATGCATGTCAGGCTAAATGCGTGCATTGTTCTGTGGGAAAATATGAGGTAGAGAGAACAAATATACTAACTAATGAAGAAATAAAAAATGTTTTAAATCAGGCGGCTGAGATTGGGATACCAAAGGTGGATTTGTTTGGAGGCGAACCACTTATGAAAGAGGGGGTGGCTGATATTGTGGCCCACGGCTCAAAACTGGGGCTGTATATGTCTGTAACTACCAATGGGTGGTTGCTTTCAAGGGAGTTGATAAGGGATTTAAAAAAGGCCGGAATAAGTTGCATAAATGTAAGTATTGATAGCGCCGATGAAAGGATGCATGACCGATTAAGGGTATTGCCAGGGGTTTTTAAAAGGGCAGTGGAAGGCATCAAGGTGTGTCATGAGGAAGGTGTTCCATGTATAGCGTCTACATATTTGACAAAGAAATGGGCTGTAAATTTTGGGAAAGGCGAGGCAGATAACAGTCATTTGACCAAAGTGATCAATTTTGCCAAAGAAATAAAAGCTACTGGTATCAGAATCCTGTTTCCCATAATCTCAGGCAACTGGGAAACAAAAAAAGAGAAAGAGTTTACTGAAGAAGAAAAGAGGCATGTAATAGAAAATATCGACCCGTCCTTCGCCTTTATTGAAGGCGCATATTCTGTAAGAAATGGCGAGAAGGTTTGCCAGTCGCTGAACGGAAAGATGTTTAATATTTCACCCGAAGGGAATATGCAGATATGTGTGGCATTTCCTGATCTCTTCGGAAATGTTAGAGAAAAACCATTGATTGATTTGATTCATGGTATGTGGTCCCACCCTATTTATCTGAAAAATAAGGGCGGCACTTGCTGCGACACCCTTGGTCTTGTCAGGCCAGGCAAAAGCGGGGAAGAATCAAGTAAAGTTCAGGAAGTGCGTGAAGTACGCGGGTGTTAAATGCATGTTACCTTGATTCGTCCCCCTTCCTACAGCGTGGGATTGATGGGTGCACAACGTGTTCCTTATTTAGGGATTGCCTATATTGCAGCCACAGCAAGAGAAGCAGGACATGCCGTTGACATAATAGATATGTGCGGAGAGGATATAGACCGCACAGATGTTATCCACGGCAGATATGTTTCCTACGGTATGCCCAATTCTTTACTCCAGCAGCGCATGAAACCCTCCAGTGTTATCGGGATTACCT
>CAYHWX010000138.1:0-8603 GCA_964360245.1 uncultured Vicingus sp. | reverse complement strand
AAGAGCAGAAATTCAAAGTTATTTTAAAGGTTCATTAAAATTACGACAGGTTTCCGCTGGTGGCGATGGAAGTTGTGAAATGGAATTAAGTGCTTGTTCCAATGTAAATTTTGATATGGGAAGATATGGAATTGAATTTGTTGCTTCGCCACGTCATGCAGATGGAATTGTAATTACAGGTCCTATTACAGAAAATATGGCAAAGCCTTTACAAATTGCATACGAAGCTATTCCTGAACCTAAAATTGTTATACTTTGTGGTGTTGATGCTATTAGTGGTGGAATTTTTGTGGACAGTCCAGCTATTGATAGAACCTTTCTAAAAACATTAAAAATAGATTTATATGTTCCAGGAAACCCAATTCACCCATTAACATTTATTAATGGCGTTTTAGATTTAATAGGAAGAAAATAATTGCAGAATATTGTTGGAGGTTGATTGCTATTAGCCTCTAGTTTTTAGTTTCTTGCGGACTGAAGATTGGATATTGTAAATATTTCGTATCTACCTAAAAAACACTAACTTCGTACATCACTCATTCTAAAAAAATATGGCTAGATTCATAAAAAAACCAAAACAAGAAATTGGAATATCTCCACGCCAATTTTTATTTAGAGGAAAACAAAAAATAGAAAATGTATTGTTACGCATCATCAATTACGATGCCGATAATATTGAGGAAAAAACAATAAATTCGGTAAGTGATGCTTTAAAATATAAAGATAAAAACACAGTTACTTGGTTAAATGTTGATGGCTTACATAATGCCACTGTATTAAAAGAAATTGGTGATGGTTTTAACTTAGACGAGTTGATACTCGCCAATGTAATGAATGTTAATGCACGACCAAATGCACAAGAACATGATAACTGTATTTTGCTGTCCATTAAAATGCTTCAACAAAATGAGCAAACAAATTTATTCGCTGTAGAAAATTTAAGCATCATTCTTACCAAAACATTTTTAATCTCTTTTCAAGAAAAAAAAGGTGATGTTTTTAACCCCATCAGAGAACGATTAAAAAAGCCAAAAAAGAAGATACGAACTTCCGGAACAGATTATTTAGCTTTTACATTGCTTGATATCGTTATCGATAACTACATCTATATTATTAGCTTGCTTGGAGAAAAAATTGAAACTTTAGAAGAAAAATTACTTCATAACCCTCACAAATCGGTTATTGATGAAATAAATAATTACAAGCGAGAATTAAATTTTTTACGTAAAAACATTATTCCTGCCAAAGAATTATTGCTATCCTTAACAAAAATGGAATCTGATTTAATCAATGAAAGCAATGAAATACATTTTAAAGAGTTGATGGATAACATTAACCACGCCATTGAAACTTCTGAAAGTTATCGAGAAATATTGTCCGATCAATTAATTATCTACCATACCACAGTTAGCAGTAAGTTGAACGACATCATGAAATTTTTAACCATTTTTTCGGTTATTTTTATTCCGCTAACATTTATTGTTGGAGTTTATGGAACCAATTTTGACAATCTTCCTGAAATTCATTATCCATACGGTTATTACATTATGTGGGGAGTAATGATAACGATGGCTTTAGGAATGTTAATCTATTTTAAAAAGAAAAGATGGTTTTAATTTTTTATTCATATTGATTAAAAACATAATCATATCAGTTACACTTCTTTTAACTAGTTTATATAGTTATAGTCAAAGTTATATTGGGTTTTGTGGGGGAATGCTTCAACCAATGGCCTATAGAGACATTCCTAATTCTCATGAACAATATTATCCTTATCCCTCAAATATTATTGAAAAACCTAGCTTTTATATTTCTACTTTCATTAAGGAAAGATTAGCTAGAAGATTTAACTTTGGATTTAGTTTTTCAATAAGCTATTTGGACTTAGAATTTAATACAAATGAATCTGGCAAAGTATATTCTAGCTATTCCGATATTAAATTTACAAGTTATCGCTTGTACACTCAATTAGATTTAGAAATCTCAGTTTATAAAAAGTTTCTTTTTTTAAATTTCGGGCCAGAAATAGAAATTCCAATAAATGCTTATTTTTATGAGAATGGATTTTCATATGAATTCTCTGGATATTATGAATATAATAGAGAAGGAAAACACGAATCTATGTTGAGTCCGGGAGTTTTCGTTGGACTCTCTCTTGAGAAAAAAATAACTGAAAATAAAATATTTTTTATAAGAAGTCAAATTAGCTTCACATTTGCTAGGGTTTATCAAGGTATAAGGACTTCTGATTTTATTATAGGAGCTGGAATACAATTTTTTCTACCTAAATTTACTATTGGTAAAAAAAATAAAAATACTGGAACAGAGCAATCCTACATTTTAGAAAAGAATTAGATACTAAGAAATCCTGCTCCAATTTACTTTATTGCCAAACAAGTTGTTGAGGTTGGTTTTAAGTCGGTGGTTTTTTTCTTGTGTTAAATCTGGGTCTTCTTTTAATATTTCAACAGCAATATCTCTTGCTAGTTGTAGTATTTGTCCATCTTTTGCTAAATCGGCAATGTTTAAATTTAATAAGCCACTTTGCTGTGTGCCCTGTAAATCTCCAGGTCCACGCAATTTTAAATCTACCTCAGCAATTTCAAAACCATCGTTGGTGCTAACCATTGTTTTCATTCGTAATTTTCCATCGGCACTTAACTTATTGCCAGTCATTAAAACACAATACGATTGTTCGGCTCCTCTACCTACTCTCCCTCTCAATTGGTGCAATTGCGATAACCCAAACCGTTCGGCACTTTCAATAATCATTGCACTTGCATTGGGAATGTCAACACCAACTTCTATTACGGTGGTTGCCACCATAATTTGTGTTTCTCCTTTTACAAATCGTTGCATTTCAAATTCTTTAGCGACAGTTTTCATTTGCCCATGAACAATGCTAACTCGGTATTGAGGAAGCGGAAATCGTCTGGTAATGCTTTCATAACCATCCATTAAATCTTTATAATCCATTTTTTCCGATTCTTTTATTAATGGATAAACGATGTAAATCTGTCGTCCTTTTTTTATTTCTTCTTCTATAAATCCGAACACACTTAATCGAGAAGAATCAAAACGATGAATGGTTTTAATTGCTTTTCTACCAGGTGGTAATTCATCAATAACTGAAACATCTAAATCGCCATAAAAAGTCATTGCCAGTGTTCTAGGAATTGGAGTTGCCGTCATTACCAAAACGTGAGGAGGAATACCATTTTTACCCTTTTTCCATAATTTTGCTCGTTGTTCCACTCCAAAACGGTGTTGTTCGTCAATCACAACAAATCCTAAATTTTGAAATTTTACTTTATCTTCGATTAATGCGTGAGTTCCAATTAAAATTTTAAGTTCTCCATTTTCTAATTCTTCATGAATTATCTTTCTGGCTGCAGTTTTCACCGAACCTGTCAATAATTCAATTTTAATATTCATGTCGCTTAACAACTCTTTTAAATTTTGATAATGTTGATTGGCTAATATTTCTGTCGGAGCCATTAAACAAACTTGAAACCCATTATCTAACGCAATTAACATGCACAATAAAGCAACAACTGTTTTTCCACTTCCAACATCTCCTTGCAATAAGCGGTTCATGTGGTTGCCAAAACCGATATCTTTACGTATTTCTCGAATGACTCTTTTTTGAGCTTCGGTTAATTCAAAAGGTAATTTTTCGGAATAAAAGGTATTAAAATTAGCCCCAACATTTTTAAAAACATTTCCTCTTACGGTTTTTGCTTTGATAACTTTTTGCCGAAGTAATTTGAGTTGGAGGTAAAAAAGTTCTTCCAACTTTAAACGAAATCTTGCTTTTTGCAAAATGTGTTCGTTGACTGGTGTATGAACATTAATTACTGCAGTTTCTTTGTCAATCAGTTTTTGATTTTCCAAAATCTCAACCGATAATGTTTCTGGTATTTGTTTTGAAATTTGTGCAACTAAATTTTTTTGTATTTTATGAATTCCTTTGGAAGTTAATCCTCTGCTAGAAAGTTGTTCTGTTGTTGAATAAACCGCTTCTAAAGTTATTTTATTTTCAATTAACGAGTTGTCAACTTCGTCCAATTCTGGATGAGGAATATTAAATCGATTTTGGTAGTTGGAAGGTTTGCCATAAACGATGTACTCTTTTCCAACAATTACTGTTGATGTCAACCACTTTAATCCTTTAAACCAAATTAATTCAATCACTCCTGTTTCGTCTTGAAAAGTGGCTACTAATCTTTTAGTTCCTCTTTCACCTAAAGTTTGTAAACTGGTTATCTTTCCTTTTAGTTGGAGGTATGTTTCTTCTGAATTTATTTCAGCAATGGTGTAAATTTTAGATTTATCGATGTAACGAAAGGGGTAATAATGCAGTAAATCTCTAAAAGTAAAAATGCTCAACTCTTTTTTAAGTAATTCAGCACGTTTTGGGCCTACGCCTTTTAAATATTCAATTTTCGTATCTAATATGTGGTCTGACATGAACAGCTAAAGTAATTAGAAATATTTCAAAAAGCTTTATTGAAATCTTAATTTTGTTACCATATAATAATATATGGCTATCAGTTATTAATACCAAACTAAAAAACCACATAGGCACATAGCCTACAAGTATATAAAGTAATCCTTAGAAAATAAATTTTTTACATAGCATATGTGAAAACGTAGCTTCTATGTAATTCTTTAAGCCTAAAATTCTATGTTCCTATGTGGTAAATAATCATTTAGTTCATTTAGCGAACAGTCAAATAATTATATATCTTTAAGCTCAACAACAAATCAAAGGTATTTAAGATTGACACAAAATTGAATTAAAAGCAATTGAATCGTAAACTAATATATTCCTTAATTACTATACTTTTTACCACAGTAATTATTTATGCTAATTCCATCAGCAATGGGTATAATATGGATGATTCGTTGGTGATGACCAATAATAACTTAATTGGTTTCGGAAATTGGAAAAGTATTTTTACTCAATATTCGTATCAAAGCAGTGAATATAATTTTGCGTATAGACCTTTGTCTCTATTTTCTTTTTATTTAGAAAACTTGTTATTTGGAAAAAGTCCACAAGTAAGTCATCTCATCAACTTAATATTATACATTACCTTAAATTTTATACTATTTTTATTATTATTTAAGGTTTCGAACAACCTCTTTTCTTCACTTATCATTTCGTTACTATTTACCAGTTTTCCTTTACATACCGAAGTTGTTGATAATATAAAAAATAGAGATGAACTTTTTGTAGCTATTAGTGGTTTTCTTGCTTTATATTTTACGATTTGCTCCATAATAACTGACAAAAAATATCATCTTTTGTTAATTTTTGTTTTTTCATTTCTAGGAATCTTATTCAAAGAATCATTTATAATTTTTCCATTCATCATTGCGTTAAATGCTGTATTTTTTGATGTAAAACCAAAATTTTATACCAATGCCTTCATCTTTATAAAATACTTAGCAATTTCAGGAGCAGCAATATTTATTAATTTTATTATTAAATTTTATTTTCTCGATAAAACAACTATCAATCGAGAATTTGAATTTTTTGAAAACCCATTATTTTTCTCAACTGTTACAGATAGAATTCTTCCCTCGATTTATATTATTGGATATTATATTTCCTTATTATTAAGCCCATTTCAACATAGCTATTACTACGGATATAATACTGTAAACTATCATGATTATTTGTCTCTAAGTTTTATTTTAGGTGTTTTATTCCTTATTTCCATTCCAATTGTGTTCATCTATCATAACAAAAAAAATAAGTTACTAATTATTGGAGTAATAATATTGGTAATTAACTTATTAGCCATCTCCAATTTTATAAAACCACTCGTAGGAATTGTTGCAGAACGGTTTATTTTAAATGGAAGTTTAGGGTTTTGTATTGTTCTCTATTTTTTGCTTCAAAGCATTGTCAATTATTTGGTAAAAGAAAGTTATCATCAAAAAATATTGCTAATTGTTTGTTCATTTGTTTTCTTGTCTTATAGCATTAAGACCATTACCAGAAATAATGATTGGGAAAGTGAATTATCGCTATATTCTCATGACATTAAAAATGTTCCTACTTCAGTAAAAGCTAATGAGATGTTAGCAGGAATTTATTTTAAAAATTACTTTATTGCTAATAACATCACACCCCTCAACACCAGCGAAAAGTATTATCTTAATGCATTAAGTTTATATCCAAAAAATGCTGCTTCATTAAATAATTTAGGAACCATCAACTACATCAAAAATAATTTCAAAAGCTCGATTGATTATTTTCAGAAAAGTTTATTACTGAAAGATAAACCGCAAACTCATTATAACTTAGCACTATGTTATTCAGCTATTGGAGATGTTCAAATGGCTAAAAAAGAATATGAAATAACATTAACAGCTCATCTTGAAATACCAAATTTGATTAGTACTTATAAACAGTTTGTCATTACTAATAAATTAATACCAGAATCTATTCTTTTTATCGAAAAAAACATACTTGTAAACCATAAAAATAATCTAACGACTTACTTACTATTAATTGATTTTTATAATGAATTAAAAGATTATCAAATGATGTTAAAATATTTGAAAATAGCCAACCAAATAAACCCGAATGATGATTACTTAAACTATATTAACCAATTAGAAAATTATTTAAAAGGTAATTAGGCAACCATAAGTAAGTAATAACGTCTATTAGAAAACTAATAATTTTGTTAAAAAACAACTTTTAAAAATAAATATCCTCACAAATTGGACTATATTCACCCATTATTTAAAATAAAATATGATCTTAGGGAAACAAAAAATAGCTAAAATTAGCAGTCTTTTTTTCTTCGCTTGTATGTTATTTAGTATTGAATCCTTTTCTCAAGAAATTTGTGACAACGGGATTGATGATGATAGTGACGGGTTAATCGATTTAAACGATAACGTAGATTGTGTTTGTGCTCCAGTTCTTATCCCTTCTTTAATTCCTAATCCTTCTTTTGAAGCAATGAACTGTTGCCCAACTTCATACAGTCAAGTTAGTTGTGCAACAGGGTGGGCTCAAGCAACAAGTGCGACATCCGATTATTTTAATTGTGGTTTTGACTTTGGCTCCGCTACCAATGCTGGCTTAGTACCTCCTCCTAACGGTAGTGGATATTTAGGAACAATCTTTTCCCCTGGCTGGCAAGAATATGTTGGCTCTTGTTTAATAAGTCCTTTACTTGCAGGACAATCCTACACACTTAATATGAGCATTGCTTCTGCACCAATTGATGGTCAAGGTGGTGTTTGTAATGGTGGAGTTATAGATTATCCACCCATAGATATTACCATCTTTGGACATCCTGGGTGTCCTGCATTTCCAATAAGTACAGTTGATTGTCCATCCTCCGTTGACCCAGCTTGGATTGTTGTTGGAACTGCAACCTATACACCTATACCTAGCTGGGGAATTATTTCTATTACTTTTACCCCTTCTATCAATATTAACTCTGTAATTATTGGGTCTCCATGTGTTTTACCACCTGGTTATTCACCTCCACCTCCATCAGGTTGTTATCCTTATTTTTATTATGATAATTTAATTCTACAATCTACCTCTTTTTCTAATTCAATAACACAAACTGGGCAATGGTGTACAAATGACATTCAGCTAACTACTAATCCTACAGCTAGTTCAACTTATCAATGGTATTTAAATGGAGTTGCTTTGGTTGGAGAAACAGGACTAACATTGAATGTTTCATCTAATAATTATGGGGTTGGAAACTATACCATTGTCACCACAACTGGTGTTGACTGTGCAGCAAGTTCTGATAACGTTGTTATTCCTCCTTTCCCTGTTAGTAATTTCTCCGCTTTATCTGTTTGTGAAAATTTACCCATGAGTTTTGTTGATAATAGTACTTCATCTTCTGGTGCTATTACCAATTGGAATTGGGATTTTAATAACGATGGCATAGTAGATAATACCACTCAAAATCCAAGTTATACGTTTCCTACTGCAGGCACATATCCAGTAAACTTAGAAGTTTCGATAAATGGATTTTGCTCACACGACACCACAATAAATGTGATAGTTAATCCTAATCCTGTAGCTAATTTTACAGGGACAAACGAATGCTTTGGAACTGCAACCACATTTACCGATTTATCTACCATTTCTTCTGGAACAATTACTGGTTGGAGTTGGGATTTTGGAGATGGAGTTGGAACGAGCATTTTACAAACTCCTACTTACAATTATACTAATTCAGGAACTTATAATGTAACATTAACAACAACATCAAATAATACATGCACACATGATACTACATTTGCCATTGATGTGTTTGCTAATCCTATAGCAAATTTTACTACTAACACTGTTTGTAATGGAGCAACTACTATTTTTACAGATGTTTCAGTATTAGGCTCAACAAATTTAACCAATTGGAATTGGGATTTTGATGCAAATGCAGTTACTGATAATGTTAACCAAAACCCAACTTATGTGTTTTCAGGAGCAGGAACTTATCCTGTAAGTCTAGCTATTGTTGATGCAAATGGCTGCACACACGATACCATAATTAATGTAAATGTTTCAGCACAACCAACTGCAGCATTTACTTTTACAAATGAAT
>CAYHWX010000137.1:0-8607 GCA_964360245.1 uncultured Vicingus sp. | reverse complement strand
GAGGAGTTAATCTGAGTTGAACATTCATGCTGCCTCTCAAATCTAAAGCACGAGCGAGATTGTCACACAACATGGAAATGTCTCGGTTATCAACGACCTCGGCCCAGGAAGTTGAACCCCCTGTGAGCTTTCTCTTTAGTTGAATAATAAATACGTCATTGTTTAGTGCACGATACACGCCACACGTGATTTCTTGATTTTCGTCACTCAAAAATTCTTGAAAAATTCCATTTGCGTAGCGCTGGGTGAGGAATTGTGCCATTTCATTATCTGCTACTTTAAATTGGTTTTTTGATCCAGAGCCCGTGCGACCTTTAAAATAACATGGAAAAATTAAAGGTAGCTCCCGCCTCGCATCTATAGTCCAGGGAAAAGGCAGCTTTTGCTCTTGCAACAGGAAATTCGTTTCTAACTTGTCTAGGCATTTTTCGATGACCAATTTCCCGGGAAAGACCAGCATGCTTCGATCAAAAAGTTCGAGATGTTCCGAAATCTTCATCAGTTCCATCTCATTGATCGGAAGAAAAACATCAATTTTGTATTCTAAGAGAAGTACCAGAAGATGGCTTATGTAATCTTGGGAATCCGCACGCGGAATCTTGAACATTTGGTCGACAAAAAGACTTCCTGAATTTTGACCTTCCAGATCAGAACCGAATATTGTGGCCTGCGGAAATGATTCGCGAACACATTTTGCGACTGATTGGGCGACATCCCCTCCTATCGCACTTACTAGAATATTCATCGCAGTAATACCTCTCTTAAAAAAGGTAGATCAGAATCATATTTTTCAATTTGCTTGAGCAGTTCAGTTTGATTGTAACTTACTCGATGAATGACAAATTGCATCGTTTGCAAATCTAATTCACCCCAAGAAGCACGACTATCATAATCGCGAGACTGGCCGACAGAGCCTGGGTTAACGATGAGCTTGTTTCCCATAGAAATATTCATAGGATAGTGAGTGTGTCCCAAAATAAAAATATCATCAGTCAATGCAGCAATCTGCTCATGTGCTGAAAATGAATCGGGATAAACATACTCATTTGCGTCCAAGGGTGATCCATGGGAAATGCAAATTTTTTTTCCATCTATTTTTATTTTGATCTGTTCGGGGAGCTGCCTAAGATAACTTACCTGTTCCGAGGTCATGTTTTGAATGGCGATACTAATTCCGTGCCCATACCTTTGGGTTATGAGTTCAAGATCAACTTTTTTATCAAGTACATCAAGCAGCATTTGATCATGATTTCCCTTGATGAGCTTAACGTCGAGCTTTTGCAGATCAGCCAGAACTTCAGATACGTTATAGTAATAGCCAACAATATCGCCACAAAAAACAATATGCTCGAATTTGGATAATGAAGAAAATAATTCCTTGAGCGCAGACGAATTTCCGTGAATGTCACTTATAACGGCAATTTTCATTATTTCAACTTAAAAACACCGATCACATTTCGTCCTATCCCCATTTTTGCCAGAGCTGCATGCATTTCGCAAATCCCTTCCATATTTTGGTGGTACATAAAATTTTCTTTTGCAACGCGAGCATGATGAGAAATTTTTCCCTTCTCCTTTTTCTGGATGTAATTCATTTCTTCTACAAGTAGATCCATATCTATTGGATAATCAGAACTCATCCAGGCAGGCTTAAAACCGTGATGCTCCATTAGGTTCACAAGACTTTGATGGGTAAAATATCTCAGATGGGCAGGAGGTGCGACCCAAAATTGGCGGTCAATAAATTTGTTATCGAGTAAATATTCATGAAGTTTTGAAAAATCGTTCGGAACTTTAACAATCATAACGCCATTTTTTTGGACAACCTTTTTGCACGAAGAGAGGATTAAATGCTCATCTAAGACATGTTCCAAAACATTTTTCATCAACACAACATCAAAGCTACCTGGAAGCGTTTCGTTCAAATATTTTTCTATATCTGACTGTTTGAAAAACTTGACCATCTCGGGATTAAATTGCTGCAAGCCAAAGGAAGAAAAATCAACGCCCTGAATTTTCCAACCAGAACGATGAAACATTTTTAAGTTCCATCCTTCACCACATCCCAAATCTAGAAAGGCCCGTCCCTTCACCCGAAGCTTATTGCGACAAATAAATTCATATTCAAGGGCTTCATTTTCGAAATATTGAATCTCTTCTTTCGAATAATCTTCCTGATATTGCCCTGACTGATTTTGATAGTACTGATTGGCGTAATAACTATTTAACTCTTGGGGAGTCGGCAGATTCTTGATGGTATAATAACCATGTTTCTCTTTTTTCAGCATAAAAATTCCCCTCAAGAATACAATAATTTTGCCTGAGACGTATGAAGCATATATGATTTCGTGATCTATGAAAATTTATTTTAGGATGGATTTCGGCAGGTATATTGGGCTTGGACACCTCTCTCGTTGCCTTGTACTAGCAGACCTTTTTACTAGTAAAAACCATACTGTATGCTTTCTCCATCATGCTCAAGAGGATGCAGACCCAGCCTATGTTCGCGGTCATCAGCATGAAATCTTAGGAGCAGGATTAGACCCTGAAGCATTCTCGCCCAATGATTACGATACCTGGTTAGGCAATACTCAGGAGCAGGAATGCCACTATTTGAGCAAATTTGTCACCACGCCTGCCATTTGGATCATTGATCACTATGGAATTTCCTCTGTCGTTGAGGAATACCTGAAGAACAAAGGCCAGCATGTTGTGGTTATTGATGATCTCAAAAGAACTCATTACGCCGATATTATCATTGATTATTCTACGGGCAGTACTCCAGAAGCCATCCACGCCAGAAATACCTATCCTGGTGAAACTCTCTCAGGAAAAGAATTTTGCATAGCTTCAATACGCTACGCGTCTAGCAATAAGGAATCGTATACTGCCGTGAAGAAAATTATAGTTAATCTTGGCTCGACAACCCAAGAAAATATTTTAAAAGTATGCCAGGCACTAGACGCCATCTTTGAAGAAGTTTGCTTAAAAGAGGTTCAGGTTCTCCATAAATCCGGACGGCCTCAGGAGTTTAGATCAAAGAAGAATTTTCACTTTATTGCCAGCACTCCATCTCTGGAGAGAATGAATCTTGAAGCTGATTTGGTGATCGGATCGTTTGGGGTGGCCCTCGTAGAACGCCTTATTCAACATATACCCTGTGTAAATTTTTTGGTGGTGGACAATCAAATGGATTTTTCTAGAATCTTTCAAAACGATGATCTCCACCGCTTTTATGGGGATTTACGACCTCAAAGTATTATAAAAATTCAAGAAGTTCTAAGGCGTGAAATTCAGCGATTAAACACGGTAATTACCCAAAACCCAAAATGTACCTGTGGCATTGACGGACAAGGGGCTTTTCGTATACTGGACAAGCTGGAAACGAAGTTTGGGAGGAAAAATTAGCACGCTACTATTAAGAAATATTGAAGAGACGATTGAGCGGTCCACGAAAGATTTGGATTTCAGGGAACTCGAACTCAAAATCGGCAGTGAGTATTTTTATTCAATGTTTTTCTTAGAGTATTCAAAAAAATATTTTAACTGTGGTCAGCAGCTCTCTTTTATTCTTCATGACAATACAACCGTGCATGCCATTGCATTAGTATATCCTATAAACGACCAATCCTTGTCCTATTTTGGACTTCCAATCAAAATATTTTATTCAGACTCTGCGACGGTAAATGCCCAAAAAAACATTCATGGTCTGTGTACATCTCATTTAAAAATGCTTTCTGAAAAATATAAATTCAAAAATATGCTTGTTGATTTAGATTCACCTCTTGGTACCAGCTACTACCATTCTGGAACAGGTATAAAGTGTAATATCGATTCAATTATTGATCTCAAACTGACTGAAGAAGAGCTAAAGCTTGGTGTTCGCAAGAGCTATAAGTCACTCATTAACTGGGGACAGAAAAATCTTGATATTACAATCATTGACCACAAAAACGGTTCCATAGAACAATTTGATGAATTTAGAAATTTCCACATTCGAATAGCCGGAAGAGAAACAAGGTCTAAGGATAGCTGGGATTGTCAGTATGACTGGATCAAAAAAGACAAAGGCTTTCTTGTTTTGGCAAAATTAAACAATGAGCTAGTCGCCGGAGTGCTCAACCTTTGAGGGCATAGCGAAGTCAACTATGGAGTGGGAGTAAATCGCCGGGATTTAATGCAGCAGAAAATCGCGAT
Source organism: uncultured Vicingus sp. (assembly GCA_964360245.1). GTDB lineage: Bacteria > Bacteroidota > Bacteroidia > Flavobacteriales_E > Vicingaceae. The sequence goes on along the minus strand of CAYHWX010000137.1, from coordinate 4,410 downwards.
TGGACATTATCCTCTTTGGTTTTCAATTTTAGAGGCGAAAAAAAGAAACTTAAACCTCTATAATCTAGGATGTGTCGGAACTAATTTTCACTCTGACAAGGAGCGTGACATTGCGGTTTTTAAAAAAGGTTTTTCACCAGGACTAAAAATCTCTCATTCCTACTCAGTTCTTTTGGACACGAGCAATGATACCTAAAGATTACCAGTGGCCAGATTTTAGTTTCAAGCTTGCCTCTCTGGCGAATAAATCTAACTTGCCATCGACCACTGAATCACAAATCAGTCATATCGAAGATTTTTTTTGTCAAAAATTTAATGCGCCGTTATTTCTATTCCCCTCTGCACGCTCAGCCATCTCTGCGGTCTTCCAATTTATACACATGTCCCGCCAACACATAGTGTATGCTCCAATGTGGAGTTCCCATTGCGTTTGGGACGTTATTTCAAGATATGCAAATCCGACATGCATTTCTTCGCCACATCCCGATGCAACCTTACTCGTCCATAAGTGGGGGTATGAGTTTATTACTTCTTGCAAAGACCCATCGAAAGTCATAAGTGATTCTGTTGATTCTCTTTTTCTATCAACCAAAGAAATACTCAAGGGCGCCAAATTCGAAGTCATTTCTCTTCCAAAAACATTAGGGACATTTTGTGGTGGAATCCTCATCTGCAAGGACAAAAATTTTCCTGACTTTTTACGAAATCTCCGTTCACAGGCATGTGCTGACACTGCACGAGAACAGGAGCAACGTAAATTAGCGGAACTCCGCCATGGAAAAAACTCCGAAGTTTGGCATATGCTCGAATATAAAAATTTTTTGCTCACGCCGATTTGCCTGGAAAATATCTCGTGCAATCTTAAAAATTATAAACTTGCCACTGACCTAATCACATCAAGGGTTGATCGACTTAGGAAAAAACTCAACATGGATTATCTTCCTTTTTCAAATTCGCGATTGCCCTGCATTATATTGCTTTGTGAGAACAAACATAAGATAAGCAACAAAGAAATGTTCATGCGCAGGCAGTTTAATTTCTCATTTCAAAATGAAGTAGAGCAATTTTCCGAGGCACTTCTTCTCCCTCTTCATATAGGTATTTCTGATGACGCCTTTGAAGGCTTTTTTCGTAACATAGAGTAATCGAATGATTTGTTCTTACAAAAAATTATTTTTCATTGAAACACAGCCCGAAGCCACTTGTGTTCTAGAACTATTGCGTTCTCCGGAATTCAAAACAGAAGATGTCTTTTTTATTAGTTCCTCTCCCGATCTTCGCATTTGCCTTACAGATGCCGGAGTGAATGTCTTCTCTACCGTGGATTTTGATTCTTTAGCAGATCATGAGGAAGGAGGAAACCTCGTTACGGCATTTATCAATTCTCTCAATCATGCCTTCAAAAAAGCGCCAATCAGAGACCAATTTGGTGTTACCGAGAGTTATAGGATTTCGATTCAATGGAGACTGCAATATTTTGCGGCCCATTTAATTCAACTCACTCAACTCTACTGCAACATCCTTGAAAAGAACTCTGAGATTGACACAATTTATTGCATTACTAGTCAATCTCCACGTCAAATATCTTCCCTTCTTGATAAAGCCGAAACTTACCATGTCGACATTATACATTTAGTGGCAAAAAAATACGGAAAGAAGACAATTGAAGTGGGTCAATATATAACACCCGCCGATGCCATAAAAAAAACCCTGCCCAGAAATTATTTTTCTTCTATTTCATACAGAATTTTGCGTTGGTTAATCTATCGAGTTATCAAAAATCTTGGGAAAAAGGTTATTTTGATCACTGCGACAGTAAATAAGCTTGATGTTCTTGTGACCAAAATCCAATCGCGAACTCAAAAAACTAATTTCGTTTTACTCAATGAGATTGATTTTCTCAAAAACGAGCAGTCATATTCTAATCTCACATGTTGCATCTATTCATTACGTGCAATTGCTGTCCGCTTGGTGCAGATCGCGCACTTAATGATTCCCCTTAAGAACAAAGAATTGCGAATTAATGGTTACATTGATTTTAGATCGCTGTTCATCTGCGAGTATTATCTTGAGAAGTCGCAGAATCCAACCATACCACTGAGTTTCAAATCATCTCTACGTAATTTATCCTTGAGTACCAGAGGAATTGATCTTTCAAATTTTATTTTTCAAAAATTTGAGCATGGAATTTACCCATTAATCGAACGCTCATTAGTCGCCACTCGCTTACTAGACACAATTTTGGCAATGACTAATCCAACAGGGATTCTCACTCCACATAGCTTGGACATGAAAGCTTCGCTCGGCGAATTGGCGCGCAAAAAAGGAATTAAGGCCATCTTAATTTCCCACGGCTCTCACCCCATCCCAAGCAACGAAAAAATTGATGCTGAATATAAACGTCATGGCGAAGTTTTAATTGATACAACCTATCCTTACGTGGCCATCCAATCAGAACTTGCGGCCCGCTATTGTGACTATTACAACATAAGCTCAAAGCGAATCATGACCGGACCTCTATGCTGGGGATTGCTTGATAAAAAAGACCCTCATATTTTACAGAAAATTGGAATTCCACCAGGGAAAAAAGTCATCGTACATGCCGGAACACAAAAAGGACGTTCTTCACACTATTTTTATCGTTATGAAACTGCTGATGAGTACCTTGAGGCACTCTCTGATCTCATTATTGCTGTTAAAGGCATGAGTGATGTTGCCTTACTTATAAAATTCCGTAACAGCGAAACCATCTCATTTGATCTGCTCAAACGAATATTGCCAAAGTCAGATAACGTGTTTTTTAATAAGGATGCATCTTTTTTACAAATCATAGACGAAGCCGACATATTGGTAAGTTTCTCCTCAACCACGATTGAGGAGGCCCTTGAATTTGATACACCAGTCCTCCAATACGGTGGCAAAGGTCGCCTGGCCTTTATTCCAAGTATCGAATTATCTGAGAACACGACCTTCAAAAGGTCTCCGGCGTATTTCGTTTATCATAAAAATGCCTTACCTAAGGCAATTCGAGAAATACTCACAGAGTTTGAAGCAAAACCTCTCCAACCCCACGAATTAAGTGATTATGTCTTGCCTAAATCTAAACTAATAAATATAGAAGACCTGTTTTGTTGAATGTGGTATTTGTTATTAATTGGATGGTAGAAAATGATCTGGAATGCGACTAAATGTATTGTCTGTCACTCTTCAAAGATGATTACATTTCAAAAGAAAAAGTTTGATATAAGCTCACCAAGCAACTGGGTGGCCCATTCTACCCTTGAGCTTCTTGGGGAAAAAGAGTGTCTCGCCAGTTACAAGTTTTGCTCAATCTGTAATCATTTTTTTCGAGATCCATTATACACTGACTCTTTACTATACACGGAAAATGCATCTCAGGTTCGTTCCAAAGCATACAAAAAATACACAGGTGGCGACTACAATGCCGAAGCCGTTCTTGCGGTAGAAGGCAATTTCAAAAAGGGGTTTGAATTCACCGCAAACCAATTAATAAAACAGGCCCATATTGCCAAGCGAATTAGCAAGAAAATCCTAAAACAAAGACCTGGACAGAAGATTAAAATCTTAGATTACGGAGCAGGCGCTGGATATTTCATTGATATTTACGAGTTACTCTTCAGTAAAGTCTTGTGCTTCAAGGATATAGAGTTCTATGGGTACGATCTCGGTACGCAAGAGGCCGCTACAACAAAATCCTCCAAAGGCGCAAAATTTATTGTTGATGCAGAAGAGTTAAAAAAGGTCGCTCCTTTTGACGTTATCTGCTGCAGTGATGTTCTTGAGCATATTGCTGATCCAGTCGAGTTCACAAAGCACATCAATGGCTTTTTAAAAGAAAATGGCACACTTTTTCTTGAAGTACCTTTGGAACTCAACGCCTTGCGCGAACAAACTGGACCCAGTTTTCATATTTCATGCTTCACAAAAAATAGCTTAAGAATGCTGCTAGTACGCTCTGGCTTTTCTAAAATTTCTGTCTACTCTGATGCTTTTTCCTCATACCGAGGGGCCTCTTGTTCGACGATCCAAGCCGTTGGTGTAAAATTGAATACCCACGGCAGTTTCTATTTTCCTCGTTGGTGTGGCCTCTTCACTGACTTACTGAAATCATTTACCGCAGGTGTGGTTCGAATCCTCACTCGAAAAATAGAAAAACTAACTAATTAAATGCTACAAGGGAAAAACTATATGAAAATAGTATTTATCAATATTGTTTTAAGGCCTGAAGCCAAGAAACACAGCCTCCCCGTTGGACTTGGTCATATCCTTCTTGCTGCTCAAAAAAATGGTTTCGAATTCGATCTTATCGATATGGCCTCGGAACGAATCTCGCTGGACGAACTAGATAAAATCTTGGAAAAAAAGATTTATGATGTCTATGCTTTTGGC
>CAYHWX010000136.1:0-8725 GCA_964360245.1 uncultured Vicingus sp. | reverse complement strand
TTACGATTGTGTTAAGCTTGAAAAATAGATTTTCGTTATCAGGATGAAAACATCAGGTGAGTGGTAAATTAGGATAGTTCATTTGATTCGTTTCTTCATGGAATTCTTTACTATGTTTTTTTCTTACCAGGTTTAGGGCGAGGCTAAGAAAAGCTTTGTTTACTTCATATTCCAATATCACTGTAATTTCAGATGATTCCTTATTATTTTGAGCTTTCAGATCATTTTCAAAATAAGAATCTTTCAACGTCAATATCTTATATCACGGAGCCGTATTTATCAAAAAAATATACGTTAACAACCGAAAATGAGAATATTTTTATCAACTCACGATTTTTTCCTAACGAACGATTAATTGATTTTATTATCAAAAATTTAATTGCTGGTGAAGCTTTATTTCATGAAAAAAAATTGGTGATCGCTAAATGTACACTAGAACAATATCAATCCGCCTCCTATTATGTAAAAGATAATAATGAGAGTTTATTTTCGACAGAGCTGAAAACCATTACCGATTTATTTACTAAAAATGAAATTGCTTTAGCACAAGATTTTGAATTGATTACCAAAGGAAGAAAATCAGCACCAATTAGTTCTTCTAACACCGTTATTGGCAATAATATTTTTTTAGAAGAAGGAGCAAAAGTGGAAGCTTCTATTTTAAATTCAACTACTGGACCAATATATATAGGAAAAGATGCCGAAATAATGGAAGGATGTTTGGTGAGAGGCTCATTGGCTTTATGTGAACATAGTGTGTTGAAAATGGGAGCTAAAATTTATGGAGCAACTACTATCGGAAAATATTCAAAAGTTGGTGGAGAAGTTAATAATGCAGTTATTCAAGATTATTCGAATAAAGGACATGATGGATTTTTAGGAAATTCTATTATTGGAGAATGGTGCAATTTAGGTGCCGACACCAACACTTCTAACCTAAAAAACAACTACGCTGAGGTTAAGATTTGGAGTTACGAAAAAAATAAATTTGAGCAAACAGGATTACAGTTTTGTGGATTAATTATGGGCGACCATTCTAAATGTGGGATAAATACCATGTTTAATACAGGAACGGTAGTTGGCGTTGCTGCCAATATTTTTGGCAGTGGCTTTCCACGAAATTTTGTGCCTTCATTCAGTTGGGGAGGCACAACTGGCTTTACAACCTATCAGTTGGATAAAGTTTTTGAAGTTGCAAAAATAGTAATGGAAAGAAGAGCAATAGATTTCAATCATCAAGAAATGGAAATTTTAACTGCCATTTTTGAATTAACTGCAAAATCTCGTCAATAATACCGCCATAATTTCAGTTTAGTAGTATTGGCATAAGTATTGAAATTAAGGGGGAAAAAGATTATTCTTTAAGAATATAAAGCAAAGATGTCATAATGACTTTAAAAAAATACAAATGAAAGATAGTTTTGATATAAACCATATAGTAATTAGCAATGTAATGGATGAAGATGCTGAATTTATCCCTTTGTTATCTCCCGATGATGAAGAACAGCTAAACGCAGAAAAAACTCCAGATGAGTTACCGATTTTACCTTTAAGAAATACAGTCCTTTTTCCAGGTGTTGTTATTCCAATTACAGTTGGCAGAGATAAATCAATAAAATTGATTAAAGACGCTTATAAAGGAGATAAAATTTTAGGAGTGGTGGCTCAAAAAAATGATAAAGTTGAAGACCCCAACGAGGAAGACCTCAATCAAATTGGAACGATAGCTCATATTCTTAAAATGTTACGAATGCCCGATGGTAATACAACAGTTATTATACAAGGCAAAAAGAGATTTAAAATAAAAGAGATTACTCAAAAAGAGCCTTATTTAAAAGCCAAAATAGATGCTTTTAATCAAGTGGAGAAACCTTCTGGTAAAAATTTTAATGCATTAGTTTCCTCTATAAAAGATTTGGCTTCACAAATTATTGAACAAACACCTTCTATCCCATCAGAAGCCACTTTTGCGATAAAGAATATTGAAAGCCCTACTTTCTTAATCAATTTTATTGCATCCAACATGAAAGCTGGAGTTACTATTAAACAAAGTTTATTGGAAATTCCAGAATTAACACAACGGGCAAATGTATTGTTAGAACATTTAACTAAGGAATTGCAGTTGTTGGAGTTGAAAAACGATATTCAATCTAAAGTAAGAACTGATTTAGACCAACAACAACGAGAATATTTTTTAAATCAACAAATCAAACAAATTCAGGAAGAATTAGGTGGAGACCCACAACAGCAAGAGGTGGAGGAATTTAAAAAGAAAGCTGCTACCAAAAAATGGAGCAAAACTGTTAAAGAAAGATTTGAAAAAGAGTTGATGAAATTTCAGCGGTTAAATCCTCAAGCAGCAGAATATTCCGTTCAATTAAATTATTTAGAAACATTGATAGAATTGCCTTGGAACGATTACACCAAAGATAATTTTGATTTAAAAAGAGCCCAAAAAATATTAGACAAAGACCATTTTGGCTTAGAAAAAGTTAAAGAAAGAATAATAGAATACTTGGCTGTCCTAAAATTAAAAGGTAACATGAAATCGCCTATTTTATGTTTGTATGGACCTCCAGGAGTTGGAAAAACTTCCTTAGGAAAATCTATCGCTGACGCATTGAATAGAAAATATGTGAGAATGTCATTGGGTGGCATTAGAGATGAAGCAGAAATAAGAGGGCATCGAAAAACTTACATTGGTGCCATGCCAGGTAGAATAATACAGAACATTAAAAAAGTTAATTCCTCCAATCCAGTTTATGTTTTAGATGAAATTGATAAAGTTGGTTCAAGTCATCAAGGAGACCCTTCTTCAGCATTATTAGAAGTATTAGACCCAGAGCAAAATGAAAATTTTTATGACAACTTTTTAGAATTGGATTATGACCTCTCTAAAGTGCTATTTATAGCTACAGCTAATTCACTTTCATCTATACAACCTGCATTGAGAGATCGAATGGAAGTGATTGAAATTAATGGATATACGGTTGAAGAAAAAATTGAGATTGCCATTAAACACCTTATTCCAAAACTGCTTATTAATCATGGTTTAAAGAAAGTTCATTTAAACATTTCTAAACAAGTTTTAGAAAAAATAATTACGGAATATACCCGAGAATCAGGAGTTCGGTTATTAGAAAAAAAATTAGCCAAAATTGTTCGCAACATCGCTAAACAAATAGCAATGGAAGAAGAAGTTAAACCTAAAATAATGGAAGAAGATTTAATAAAAATACTAGGACCAGGACATTCTAAAGATAAATACCAAGGTAATGAAGTTGCTGGGGTGGTAACTGGTTTAGCGTGGACATCCGTTGGTGGAGATATTTTGTTTATTGAAACAAGTTTAAGTAAAGGAAAAGGAAAATTAACCTTAACAGGTAATTTAGGTGAGGTGATGAAAGAGTCTGCTATTATTGCTTTAGCGTATTTAAAAGCTCATGCTAACTTATTGAATTTAACACCAGAAGTTTTTGAAAAATGGGACATTCATGTGCATGTGCCTGAAGGAGCAACGCCAAAAGATGGACCATCGGCTGGAATTACCATGTTAACTGCATTAGCATCTGCTTTTACTCAAAAAAAGGTGAAAAGCAAATTAGCAATGACTGGAGAAATTACTTTGCGAGGAAGAGTACTGCCTGTTGGAGGAATTAAAGAGAAAATATTAGCAGCTAAAAGAGCCGAAATAAAAGAAATAATTCTGTCAGAAGATAATAGAAAAGACATTGATGAAATTAATGCCAATTATTTAAAAGGATTAACGTTTCATTATGTGAAAAACATGATAGATGTTATTGATATGGCATTAATGAAAGAAAAAGTAAAGGATGCGGTGATGATTGAATAAACCTATCAACTTATTGCCAATAAAAATGTTAATAATTAATTAAAAGTTTAAAAGTTAAACAACAGTAAAAAAATTATTTTTGTTAACCGCCTAATGCGGGATAATAATAAAATTAAACTCATGAAATTTATAGTATCCAGCGAACTTTTATTAAAAAAATTACAAATTATTAGTGGTGTGCTTAATGCAAACAACACCTTGCCAATTTTAGATGATTTTTTATTTCAAATAAAAAAAGGTGAATTAAGTATTACTGCTTCAGATTTAGAGACTATTTTAGTTACAAAAATTGCAATAGAAGCAAAACAGGATGGAGTTATTGCAATACCAGCAAAGCTTTTATTAGAAACATTAAAAACTTTTCCAGACCAACCTTTAACTTTTACTATTGATTCAGCTACTTTTGGAATAGAGATTTCTTCCGATTATGGGAAGTATAAATTAACAGGACATGATGGTGAAGAGTTTCCTAAAACTCCTACTATAGAATCCCCCTCATCAATAAATGTTGAAGCATCTATTCTTTCAAGTGCAGTTAATAAAACCTTGTTTGCAACAGGAAATGATGAGTTAAGACCTGTGATGTCGGGTGTTTTATTTGAATTAAATAACGACGATTTAACTTTTGTTGCTACCGATGCTCATAAATTAGTGAGGTATAAAAGAACAGATTTAAAAGCAAAGAAAGGGGCATCGTTTATTTTGCCTAAAAAACCATTAACTCTACTCAAAAATATTTTAGGAAATGTTGGCAAAGAAGTTAAAATAGAATATAACGAAACTAACGTAATGTTTGTTTTTGATTCAACTAAAATGACAACTCGATTAATAGATGGAAAATATCCTAACTACAATGCAGTTATTCCAACTGAAAACCCTAATAAATTAACTGTAAGTAGAAATGCGTTATTAAACTCCATCAAAAGAGTTTCTATATTCTCTAATAAAACTACTCACCAAGTAAGGTTAAAAATGACTGGCAGCGAATTAAATATTTCTGCAGAAGATTTAGATTTTGCAAATGAAGCAAATGAAAGATTGACTTGTCAGTATGAAGGAGAGGATATGGAAATTGGTTTTAACTCTCGATTTTTAATTGAAATGTTAGCCAATTTAGACTCTGATGATGTAAATATTGCCATGTCAGCACCCAATAGAGCTGGAATCTTAACTCCTTCTCAAAAAAATGACGATAATGAGGAAGTGTTGATGTTGGTAATGCCAGTCATGTTGAACAATTAATGATAATTAAATAAAATAGAAACTGTCATTCTGAGCAAGTCGAAGAATAGACAGTTTTTTCATTTATATATACATGGAATTACTAAAGAAATTATGCGAAATTCATGCCCCTTCAGGTAGTGAACAGTTGATGTCTGAATTTTTATTGAATTTTGTTGCAAAAAACAAAAGCAATTGGAAGGTTCAACCCAAAATAGTTGTTGGTGAAGGTTTTCAAGATTGTATCCTACTCGTTTTTGGAAAACCTACCACTGCAATTTTTGCCCACCTAGATTCAGTTGGTTACACGGTTGGTTATGATAATAGGCTCATAAAAATTGGAGGACCATCAGCAAAAAAAGGAGCAAAATTAGTTGGCGAAGACAGTAAAGGAAAAATCAAATGCACCTTAGAAGCTAAAGAAGATGACCATCAATTTTTAGTTCATTCTGTTCACTACAAAAGAACAATAGATAGAGGAACAACATTAACTTATCTTCCTAATTTTAGAGAAGATAAAGAATTTGTTCAATGTTGTTATTTAGATAATCGATTAGGTATTTGGAGTGCTTTACAAGTTGCCAAAACATTAGAAAATGGAGTCATTGTTTTTTCTGCATGGGAAGAACATGGAGGAGGAAGTGTTGGGTATTTGGCTCGGTACTTATATGAACAATTAAATGTGAAACAAGCTTTAATTGCTGATATTACTTGGATTACGGAAGGTGTGAAACATGGCAAAGGAGTTGCCATTTCGATGCGTGATTCTGGCATTCCTCGTAGAAGTTACTTGAATAAAATTATCACATTAGCTAAAAAAAGCAAAGTTCCTTTTCAATTAGAAGTCGAAAGTGCTGGTGGTAGTGATGGAAATGCGTTACAACGCTCTCCTTATCCTTTCGATTGGTGTTTTATTGGTGCTGCAGAAGATTTTGTTCACTCACCAGGTGAAAAAGTACATAAAAAAGACATTAAAGCCATGGTGGCGTTATACTGCTATTTGATGAAGAAGTTATAAAGACTTACCGATTACATGCTAAATGCGACTCGACTGTTAAGCTAAAAAACACGACATTGTTACTATTCTTTTTATATTATTCATTACTTTTATGTTATAATATAAACACTTGAAAAAATTAATAATCAACATTCTTTTTTTATTTGTTATAAACTTTAATGTATACTCACAATTGATCAATGGTCAATTTTTAATTGGTGGAACACAAGAAGAAAGTTCTTCTTCTACTATCCAATTATCTGATGGTGATTATATGTTTTGTGGAACAACTAAAAGTTATGGAAATGGTGGACAAGACTTGTTATTAATTAGATTTAACCCTGATTTTTCAATCGATTGGCAAAAAACTATAGGTGGGACATTGAACGATTTTCTAAATAATATGACTCAAGCTGTGGAGAATTCGGATGGTTCAATTATGGTGCTTGGTAATACTAAATCATACGGAATGGGTAATGTTGATGTATTATTGCTTAAAATAAGTGCTACTGGAAATGTTATTTGGTCTAAAGTTTATGGTGGAATTAATGAAGAAAGGGCATGTGTAATAAGACCAACCTTAGATGGAGGGTTTATCTTCTCTGGCTCAACGGACAGTTATAATACTCCAACATCAACAACAACAGAGCGAGATTTATTTTTGGTTAAGTTAGATTGGTTGGGCAATGTAATTTGGGCTAATACTTGGGGTACAACAGATAATAACGATGATTATACTTCGAATTATTCAACTCAAATTGGTGAAATAAAACAATTACCCGACAGTTCTTATCTTATTGGTGGTATTATGGAAGGTCTAGGTAGTTCTGCAGCTAATAGCTTTATGGCAAGAATCAATTCAAATGGAACTATTAATTGGTTTAAAAAATATACTTCTGGTAGTAGCACAGGTCATGAAGTAATTAATACAATTGTTTTACAAAACAATACTAATGCTTTTGCAAATGGCTTAACTAAATATGGTTCTATCGGAACAAATGGACGAGGGTTACTATTCAATTTCAACATCAATACTGGAAACGTAAGTTGGGCAAAAAATTATGGTAATGTTAGTAGTAGTTACAATTGGTTATTTAAAAATTATATGGAATCCTCTAATAGATTCGTATTAAGTATGTATGAAAATGGAAGCGGTTTTGGCGATTACGATATATCTTGTTTTGCAATTGATAGCAATGGAGTAATTCTACAACAAAAAGTTTTTGGTACTCCTGATTTTGACATGTCAGTATTTTGCACTCCAACAATTGATAATGGATATTTATTTTCTGGTGTAAGTGGCACTGGAGCAAATGAAGATTCTTACCTAGTTAAAATTGATAACCTTTGGAGTAGTGGGTGTAATGAAACTAATATTACAGTAAGTAGTGCTAATATAACTATTAACCCGCAAAATTACAATCCAACAATAGTAACATCAATAAACAGTTCTTCTGTTAGTTTAACTTCAAATCCTTTAAATGTTGACATAGATACTTTATGTATTGAAGTGCAAACACCTTGCACACAAGGAGCTGTTACTACATTTCAAAAAGTAATAGGAGGTTCTGGTGATGAAAGAGGACATGCTGTGATTCAATTAAGTTCTGGCGGATACGTTGTAGTTGGTGAAACCACTAGCTATGGAGCAGGAAACAAAGATTTGTTTGTTTTAAAATTGGATGCTAGTGGAAATGAAATTTGGTTTAAAACAATAGGGGACATAGGAGATGATTATGGAGCAAGTGTTTGTGTTAAAGAAACGATAGATAATGGTTTTATTATAGGAGGGCAAACAACAAGTTTTGGTGCTGGTTCTTTTTTTGATGGCTATTTGATTAAACTTAATAGCCTTGGTAATTTAGTTTGGGATAAAAGATTTTTAGGGGCTTCTTATGAAACAATTAGAGCTGTTGAGCAACTTCCAAATGGTGATTTTATCATTGTAGGGAATACCCAATCCTATAGTATAGGTAATATAGATTTTTACATTTTAAGATTAAGTTCAACAGGTAATGTTATTTGGTCAAAAACTTATGGAGGTAGTATTCAAGAACAAGCAACAGGTGTTGTAATTAAAGGAAATTCTATTATAATAAGTGGAACAACAAATACCAACTCTTTAGGGAGTTTAGATGGCTTGATTGTCAAAATGGATTTGTTAGGTAATTTAATATGGTCAAAGAAATACGGAGGTAATGCTTATGATTATTTATACAATACAATTTTTTTAGCAGATAATAATCTTTTATCTGTTGGAGTAACAGAATCATATGGAGCAGGTAATAAAGATGTTTTGTTAACAAAAATTGATACCAATGGAAATGTTATCTGGACCAAAACGTATGGATTAGCTAATGCCGATCAGGGAATCTATGTTCAAGAAGATATTAATGGTAATATAACTATTACAAGCAATACCGCTAGTTTTTCTGGAAATGATATACTGCTCATTAAAACAGATAATCTTGGAAATATTATTTATTCAAAAAAATATGGAGATATTAATGACGATTTAATGCCACTTTGGGGAAAAACTTTCTCTTTGACTACTGATAATTCAATAATTTTTACTGGTGGAACAAAATCTTTTGGAAGCGTTGGTGAAAATATTTATATAGTAAAAACAAATTCTTGTTTAGATTCCTACTGCT
>CAYHWX010000135.1:0-8953 GCA_964360245.1 uncultured Vicingus sp. | reverse complement strand
AAATATTCTTTTCGTAACATTCCTTGTATGCCTCAAAATTATTCTCGATCCTCTCAATATAACCGCTCAACTGAGAAAAGACTTTCTCCTTCAACTCCACATTATTTCCCAGCTTTACTTCCAAAACACAAAACTGATAGTTACCAGTATCGTTTCTCTTGACCGCAAGAAGATCCATCTTAGTTGAGCTGTTACGATCAACCACCTGCCGGTCAATTATAATCAAATCATCCCTGTCGGCATTATCGGTCAAAAGCATTTGCTCAAAGACGATTTCTTCTTGAAACTGAACCTTTTTGACCTTCTGCCCCATTAATAATAAATTTCTCGAACTGAAAAAAGGATGCAGATGCTTACCGGCAAGAGTAAACAAGAGGTATTCTTTTTCGCGGGAATATTTAAACCTCTTAAGCGCTGTCCCGATACCCTCAACGAATTTCCAATGGATCCTCACCTCGTACAAATCCTTTAATCTGCAATAGGATATCTTCCCAAGGCTGTTACCCTTGTAATAAAGATTTAAGTAGTCATCGCGTATCTGCAGTCCATATTCATACCCAGACTGTTCAATCTTCTCAACTAAGAACCCGAAATCTTTCTTTATAGCGTCAAATGATGGCTGTGATAAAACCGACTTATTATTGGTTTTTTCATACTTCGTTCTTTCTGCAACTAACTGCCAAGCAATCGCCATTAATGGGCCGTTTGGCATTTATTTGTGCGCTGATTCGACTTTCTTCTTAATGTCTTCCACAAAGTTAACATCATCTTCAAACGCTCCCTGCCTATAGTAATCACAACATTCGTCAAATGGATCTAGAAAGTATATGAGCGCCATTATAAATCTAATACGGCTCTTAACAGGAAGTCCATAACCCCACTCGCACCAATCTTCCAGACAACTGATTACATTCTCATAATGATGTTCAATATCAGGATGGTAAGTGCGTGCCTTCTTTAATAGGACTCGTACTTCTTTTAATAACTGTTTTACTTTATTTTTGTCATTCTTATGCTTTACCGCGAATCTATGTGCCCTTTTTTCTACATCTTTATGGAAGTCAGGAGACAAATTAACAGTATATATTGGCAAATATCCCAATAGCTCGCTATCTTTCTTGACCTTATTTGAAAGGTAATTAACCATGTCTTCCTGCCGTGGCTGTCCAAAAGCCAACCGATAATACATTAGATGTTTCTTTAGCTTCTCGTATTTTTGTTTATCCTTGCTGAAGTTGTGTATAAAAACGTACCTATTTATCTTTTCTTTACTGCCAGCGCACTCATATATCCAACAAGGAGAGATTCCTTGTTTTAATATATTTTCTATTCTGGAGCTTTTTTCTATATGATCGAATATACACTGCCAAAGGTTTTGACCATCTAATTTGTTCAATATGCTTGACAAAGCATTGTCTTTCGCAATATTACTTCTTATAACTATGGAATTAAATCTATTAACCCTACCCTCTCTTTGCTCTAAGTCTACTGGGTTAGACGGCAGATTCCAATGAACTACTTTATTGCAATACCTATGAAAATCCAACCCTTCTTGCCCAACAGAAGTTGTCGAAAGAATAAATGGCCAGAAGGGTGAGTTAAAAGCCTCTCGAACCTGCGATTTTCTTAATACACCGCCTTCCCCTTCTGTAGATTGATCTCCAAAAGACATTGCAAAGTGGCATCTTATACTATTCCCTCTTTTTGTCTTTCCGCCTGAATAATAAGTCGGGATTCCCACATTTATTCCTAGTGCTGTGTCTAAATCCCGGAGGAATGCTTCTATTTCTTCAGCTTTATCTATTTTGAGTTCCTTATTTTTCTTAAGTACAAGCGATTGCTTTAAAAGATAACCGTATTCATCAAGTACCTCTTGTAAATGATTTATGGCGCAATAATCTAATATCTGTTCCCAATAAAATCCGCTACGGGCATTTTTTATTCTAGAGTCAATAATATCTCTAACCCAATATTTATTGAAATAGTTCCTCAATGTTACAACTGATGCCATTAGGCATTGCGTTAATTCATCTTCCTTTGCATCTTCGATCTTCCCACTTAGAAATAAACCCCCGATCGTTCTTAATAAGCAGATTGCGGGTGAACTTATCGCTATCTTCGCTAAATATTCAATGTCATTTTCAGAAATGTATATTTCTTCAGGCATGTAACGCAATTTATGTAAAATTTCGTTGGCATATCTTCCGTAGATACTCTCGCTGCTGTCATTCCTTGTTACCGCTTTTTTTATCCTTTCATCTTTAAACAGGCTACGAAATTCTATTTTTTTATACAGTTTTGCATCAAGATAAAGCATGTATTCAAATAAAGAATAACGTTCTTTGGGCTTGGAGACAATTTTAACTCCACAATCCTGCATCGCCTTGCGTATTCTCTGCCCTGCCCTGACAACCAGCTCTTTGTAGGTTAATACATCGCCATTCTCTTTGGAGATGTCTATCAAATCAACTATCTTTGCTAAAGAAATAGACGGATAAAAGATATTAAATAAGCTATATGAACTTAACTTATTTTTAGATATTCGGAACTGTAGTACCGGCTTTCTGGCATTTTTGTCATAATACGAACCGCCCCTCTGCCTCTTAAAAGATGCTTCCGATTGATAGCTGCAAACCATACTTATAAGCTTTGGGACAAATTTCCAACTAGAAAAAATTAAATATTTGCTTATATTTTGCGATGTTTTACTTCCATTGCGATGGTCTTGATAATAATTATACCTGGGTGGTATCCATAGAGCTTTATCTATCTTAATAGTCTGACCGATATGTTCAAATAATTTCTTCAATTTTAAATTATTTAGTTTGAGTGGATGTTTCTTATCAATATAATTTCTGCTAAAAACCAGGCCTTTATTTCTCGCTTGGCTAAATAATCTTTTATGAATTTTAAGCTCTTTAAACTTTCTTATAAACTGATAATCATCTGCATCCATAAAATTAAGCAAAAATTGACCTGATTTCCAATATTCTAATAAGGCATGACGCGACATCCCCTTGCCTTCTATGGCTTTGGCAAAAAACAAGAACTCCTCTAACTCATCTTTAGTTATAGCATCTGAACATTCTGTGCCATGCTCTTTGATTGTCTCATTACAATCTTCTATAAACATTCGCCTTTCGGTCCTAAGCATCACTTTTTTTAGTTCCTCTTCTATAGTGATTGTTAAGTTACGCAACTCAGGATCGATCGTTTTTATTGTATCGGCACCTTTTTCAACTAGCCTCTTTAACCCATCTTTGTGCTTCTCAAACAAATTTCTTAAATACTCAACCTGCTTACCACTATTTTCCCCATATAAAAATGACAAAGTGCTTCCAAAATCCTCATAATGATTTTGACTTTCAAAATTCATCGTATACATCTTATAAGGCGTAGCGGATAAAAGAAGCGTCGCTATACTCTTATTTTCTAAGAGTTTTTTTGCGATAGAATCGCCCGATAAAACATCTATCATATCCTTGAATCGCTGAAATTCATCAAGGACTACGAATCTAGGGCTCAACTCTTCCAGTGTAACCTTTGCCAATTCAAGCCTGAGACGCCCGATAATTTCACGCTTTTGTTTTTGGTGTTTTTTAGTATAAGTCTTGGCGAGATATAGGATGCGGCCCTTTAATCCATATTTCAACCCGTGTTCTTGTTCGTTTGAATTAAAAGGTATGCTTTCGAAGGCTTGATTCCAAGCTTTTCTCAATAGTCTCTTGAATTTGCGGTTTACCTTTCTTTGGTATTCTTTTTCTTTTTGCTCCCATTCAGGACCTTCCCAATCATCTACCCCGGCATTGCATCTTAAATATTCGATCAACAATTTGCGATGCCTAGGCTTAAAATGGCACAGCTTGTTTAACAAAAAATAAATAAACTTTCTCTCATCCTTTCTTCCTGTCGTATTTGATATATTAATTGAGGTGCCCGGGGTGAGCGAAATAACAAGCTTATTTCTGTTTTTTGGTAAATCTAATTTGAGTAATGTTAATCTGCTACCTTTAATGGCATCCTCTTTATTTGCTACCAGCTTCTCGATATTCTGGTCTGCTATTTCAGCATTAGAACATATATATAAAACATTACCGCTTCTTGAGTTCTTAAATAGCTTTTCGATAACAAGCTTCGCAATAATCGTTTTTCCCAAACCAACTTCATCGGCCAAGAGAAAACGTTTATAGCCATCACCTTTCAACTCAAATAGCCGTTTATATATATAATCGGCTGATTTCCTTTGAAATTCTTTTTCGTAATTCAAGCTACCGGCCATTTATTATTCCTTATAAGCTCTTTTAAAGCTGCTCCAGAACTTCATAAAGTCACGATCTACGCCTTTTTCTCCTAAACCAGATAATGCTTTATTTATCGCGCGCAACTTCTCGTTATCATATTTAAGAAGTACTTCCTCCATTGATAAACCAAATAGATCGTGCCCTACTTTTTGCGGTATACCGCCCGCCCTTATATGAGACATAGAAATTTCACCCGTACTTAAAGTTGCGTTCTCTTCTAATAAAATATATCGGATGTATTCTTTTAAGCCGTTTCCGGATGAAATCTGGTTTTTTAGCGCTTCGTTTTCTCGATCTTCTCTAAACCGATAAACATTGCTCTTAGCCAGAAAAATGAATTTTTTACCCTGAATTTTAAGCTCAATTAGATCCGAAATGTTACCAATGCCTATATCAGCAATAACTGCGCTATTCTTTTTCAAAAACACCCCTGCATTAATTTCTTTACCAAAATCAAACAATTTAATCATTACGCTATAATCATCAATATATTTGCCGATATCTTTTCTAAATTGGTTAATATTGGTCAAGGAAATATTGGCAGTTCTTTTGCTTTTTGAATAATTAATTGTAAATCTATACTTACCAAAAATGTTTAAGATGGCTTCTACCGCCTTCTCTTCCTCTGTATTCTCGGGCTCGCCTTTTTGCCTTACATATTTGGAAAGATATCTATGGATGTCGCGCTCTTTGAATATCAATTCTTTCTTGAATCGGTCGAGATTGTAGCGATTTCTATTAATGCTTACGCAGACCATTGCTTCAGCGTTATTCCCTCTCCATCCATTGCAGGTAGCATTGGCTGACCCCAACCATATGCCACAACTATTATTATTTTCAAGAATATACACCTTGGCGTGAAGATTAACTTTTTTAGAATCTGTATTACCAGCAAGACTTTCTTCTGAAGCCACGTCATCTGCAAGAATATAAATATTCTCGTTGTTCTTTAAATACGCGTCATACACTCTATCACTAACCCCATCAAGGGCGCTTTGAGTAGAAATAATGATAATATCCTTTACCTTCTTAGCGAGCCCTTCTATGAACGTGCTATTCAAGAATGGGCTAATAATAGCGCCTTTTTTAATGTTCTTTATTTCGAGGTTTCTTTCAAGCTTCTTTGCGCTTTCTTTGCCAAATTGGTAAAAATATTCAAAATCAGCATCCGGAATTTCAAACTCAACGCCGTCCAATTCCCTTACTAAAGATGTGAAAGCCTCTTTATTAACCTTATTTTTATCTGCGAAAGATAAAACATCTTTAAGGAAACTGATCAGATTCTTATTTTTACCTCTTAAGCGGTTATTGCGCTTGCCCTCTACGCTAAATGACGCTTCAAGAAAATCCGAATTCGTTAAATTCTTACTCATACAAATAAAACGATAAATATCATCTCGATTCGCTTTATTTTTTTCAAGGGGAGCATATTTAAGCAACCAAACCTTAGGATGGAATTTGCCATCTTCGACATAAATATCTGAGATAACATTATCCAACAACGTAACTACCTTTGAACTTTTATACGAACTTATATGGCCTGAACTACAAAATATCAGAAAATTACCCTTATTAATTACTTTGGTAAGAGTTTGAAGAAAAGCAAAACGATCGTTTATAATATCTGATTCTGAATTATAGCTTTGAAGCGCAAGCAATACTCGCATAAGCGTATCAAGCTCTAATGAGTACGACGTAGCAATGCCTCGCTCAAACTTAAAGCCTGTTGGAGGAGTAACTAGATCAACCAGCGTTTTTCTATTGCTAAGTTCAAACACGCTTCAATCCCCTTATTACATCATTTATAATAGTCCTAACGGGTCTTTGCCATCGGTAATCATACTCGTATAAATGATCTTCCAAAGTCTCGATTTTCCCATCCCACTCTTCCATAGCCTTGTCATTAAAAAGCTTGGCGCGGACATCGCCTTTTACAAAATGCTCTCTATTCTTTATATGAATCTCGTTTTTTTGAAGTATTGAGTTGATATTGCTAGAAAGTTTAAATATATTTTGGTAGGTGTCTGTAAGGAAAGAAAGATCAGAACTTCTGATAACCGGTTTGTTGAAATATGTAACTTTTTGATGCTTGCTTAGAAAATAACTATAGTCCCACTTCTTTAGCTCATGTTTTGTGGCTTGATACCATTTCTTAAACAAATCATAAAAATAGTCTTCCTTGCCATTCTTCTTTTTCTTAGATAAGAAAAAATAATATGAAAGCCAGAGGCCCTTACCGAGAAAACTGAAATTTTTTGCATCCCTAACATCATCGAATCTAGGCAAACCGGGAATTTCCCAAAAGATGCCTTCTCCGTATTCTCTTTTCTGGTTAATTAAAAATTGATATAAAGAATCAGCTTGGGACGACAATTTTTCTCTAAGATACAACGCCTCCGATTTTAAGAGTTCTAATGGTATTCCATTTTCATCATCTTTAAAGATATTATCCTTAAAAAAATAAAACTTCTTAAATTCATCGTAACGAAAATCCCATGCATTTAACTGAAGTGAATCATCTTGGGCGTTATCATCATCGTCATAAAGCCTTTTCTCTCTTCTGTTTATTACGTTTAAATAATAGCTACGAGACCATTCTTTTTTGGTAAATATTCCAAGCTTCGTTATTCCATTCCAATAAATACTGTCAGGCCACCGTTTAAGCCTTTCCTTTGAAACAGAACCGATAATCCCATAGCTATCTGCGCTAACTTTATTCCCGTGCTTTCTCCGATAGGTTTCGAGACGCTCGCGTAATTCATTTTGTTTTCTTTTTATTTCGTCAATGCCAACCTTTTCACCACTTCTTTCATAAAAATAATATATGGCTGGAATAAATAGAAAATACCGTGCCCTTGTCATAACCGTTGTCGTGCCCGGGAAAAAGCTATCGGCAAAATAATCCCTAATTCTACCAAGCCCCAATTCATCTTGTGTGCCGGGTTGCTCAAGGTCATGGATACGATCCATAAGGCTATCGCCTTCGACAAAATCAATCCAAAAAATATGTTCGGAAAGTTTACCCATCTCTATACTTTACTCAATGACTCCAATATATCAATTAATCCACTTGTATCCTGGGCGCAGTATTTCTCCAGGGCAGAACGCACGCGCTGGCGATCTTTCTCATCAACGTTTTTATCAAATGTTACGCGAAAATATTCCATACTAGCCATACCGCCATCTGCTATTTCCATATTCTCATAACTTGTTTTTGTTAATACCGGCAGCACGTTTTTAAGAGATGCACTCCCTGCTTGGTCTGGGTGGTAATAAAAGAATCCGCGAAACGGAACCAGCAAGTCAACAACCCTCTCCTCTATCTGCGCTAACCAATCAGCATACTCAGGATATGCCTCGCTCGCATGCCGGAGAGTTGTCTTCTCAAAAGTCGCGTTATAGGCTATTACTGACCCCGAATCCCCCATCAATTCCTTTAACTGTTTTAGGATTTCTGGCCTGGGATCCTTATCTCCGGGAGCAAGATAAGCGCGATGCTCAGGCTTTGCGCCCTTATTTTTAATTATATGCAATGAATATTGAAAAGGGATGGCCTCATAAGGCCTAGAATTATCATAGACTGGTATAGCTGGATTTATGGTTTCAAAATCAAGGAAATAAAGCGGGTATTTTAACTCATTCAGAAACTTTTCTATTTCTTTTTTGTCAATATGCGGAGTTTTAGACTTGTGGGATTCCACTTGGATACTTTGCTTTTGGCTGAGCGTGACATCGTCTTTAATATCAGTAATGCGCAGAATGCCCTGCTCCATGAGCTCATAGGCTTTCTTGGTACCCGAATACAAACAAAATACGCTGTCTTTAGCTGGCAGAAAACTCCAGCATATATCTTCAAGCGGACATGAATATGTGCTACTGCAATGTGGGCCAACTTTTACTTGAGGCGTGCCCTTTTTATTTATTACTCCTAGCATATCAGCGATGTTTTGCTCAATTTCAGGAATAAGTTCATCGCATTGCTTGGTAACATCTTCTGTAGCAAATAATTTCTTGGGATCGATTTTTCCCTTACGCACATATTGATTATTGATATACATGAGATAGCATTTGCGGATCTTAAACCCTGCTCCTTCGTATGTATATTTTTGAAAAGCAACATCATGGTAATATTCTTCTTTTACACCAGTAGAGCTTTTGACTTCGATAAGATCCCATGTGTTCTTTCCAGCTGGATTAAAAATATCGGCTAAGGCATACGCCTGTTTATAAATAAATCCCGGTTCAAAAAGGGGCTTACCAAGTTTTGAAGCTTCTAACGATTTCTTTGATTGTTTGTCGGGATTGTATTCCCTTTGCACCACTAAGCCGCCGGGATAAAGGGTATGCGCTAATTCTCCAACCAACTTCCCTTGATCCATAACGGCTTGTGTTGCAGCATCAATTGCAGGAAGGTCTTCTTTGCGGTTATATTTATACCATAAAAGTTTATAGCATTTTAGGCCATCAAGATATTTTGTCTTAGATATAAAAGGAGTTACATGTTTTTGTATCATATTCCTTCCCGATGAGTGACATATTACCCAATATCCTTTGTTATTATACCATATTATCATGCCCGCCAAATAGGATATACTGGGAAAATTCACTACAATGTAAATACCCCCGCAGCCAGTATGCAACTTAACGGTTTT
>CAYHWX010000134.1:0-9244 GCA_964360245.1 uncultured Vicingus sp. | reverse complement strand
GCATTTCAATTTCAGCTGATCCATATTCGAGGTCATAACTGTAAGAAACTGTTTTGTACGGTAATTTCCCCTTTTTCCTTATTGGAATAAAAGGAAGGTTTAATTTATTAGCCAACATGATTCCGAAGAAAAAACCCCTACTTTCAATGCCAACAATAGCATCTAAATTTAATTTTTCAACTTTTTTTGCCAATTCGTTCACTATTTCTGTGCATAATTGAGCATCTAAAAATATAGGAGTTATGTCTTTAAATAGTATTCCAGGGCTGGGAAAATCAGGAACGTCACGAATTACTTTTGCTAATTTTGTGCTAATCATTTTTTTATTTTTATAAGTTACAATTTTAAGATAATAAATCCCAAATCCAAAACTCCAAATTTCAATTAACTAAAAAACAAATCAACTCCCTTCCTTTGGGAGGGTTGGGGTGGGATTTGTTTTTTAGTTAATTGTTAAATAGGGTGTGATTTTCAATAAAGTTTCATCATCAATTATATGAATTTTTTTAAGGTCTTCCACTTTTTTAAAATTACCATTCGATTTTCTGTATTTAACAATTGCATTGGCAATATTGTAATTGAAGTATGGATGAATTTTTAATTCTTCAGCTGAAGCTTTGTTGATATTTATTTGTTGAGGTAAGTTGTTACCTAGTTCAACTTGATTAATAAATTCATTGTAGGTTTCTTCTTTTAAATTCCATACTTCTTTGAGTTGTTCTTTTTTTACAAACCCACCTAGTTCGGTTCTATATTTTATAATTATTTCGGCATATTTTTCAGAAAAGATACCTTTTAGGTTGGTTAACTCTTTGGCAGTAGCTGTATTGATGTTAACTTTTGTGGTGTAATCTTTTTTCGATGTTACTTTTTCTGATGGCGAAATTGCATCGGGCAATAATATATAGGATTCTAATTTGAGGTAATCAGCTCCAACCAAACCATAAATTTTTTTCACATCTGCTTTTGTTTTCCATTTACCACCTTTTTCTTTATAATTAAAAATGGTTTTAATTTGCCAGTCTTTAAACCCTAAGTTGCTCCATTCTTCTTTTGAAATAGTATTTGGGTCAAAGTTAAAGTAGCTCACTTTAGTTACTTCTTTTTTAGAAATGTCATCAAATTTATTTTCCTTTTCTTCTGGCAATAGAATAAAAGGTTTTAGTTGTTCGTAATGACTTTCTTCTAAACCATATATTTTTTTAACGTCTGCTTTAGTTTTCCAACCACCACCTTTTGCTTTGTAATTATTGATGGTTTTAATTTGCCATGCTACAAAACCTAATTTTTTCCATTCTTCATCTGAGATAGTATTAGGGTTAAATTCAAATAACTCTATTTTTAAAGTATCAGTAGGAGATTCAGTGGAGTTTGATTTTATTGATTTTTCAAATTCATTAATTTCTTTTTCGAACTGAGAGAAATCTGTTAGTTGATTTTTTTTGAGATAATCAATAAGCTGAATAGAAATTATTAAAATAACTATCATGGAAAGCAAAAAAACCACTCCTCTTTTTTCTCCACGAGTAAAAGAAAAGTAATCTTTAATTTTCATTATTTAATTTGTAAAATTTTTGGAATATTACTTTGTCCCCATTTATCTACCAACTTCATCATCATTCTCTGAAAATGAGTCGGGCTCAGGTTTTGGTGGAGTTGTTAATACTTTATAAAAAAAGTAACCAGTTATTAATGTTACAATTACTTCTGTGACTACCATCATTATTAATGCAGATGTGTTCATGATGTAAACCTCCCTTCTTTGATTCGTTTTTGGTATGCTATGTAAACTAAATAGGCAATGGCTAACCATAACACTAATAACCCTATACGAGATATATTTACAAATAGCATTTTTGTTTTAAGGTGTTCAATAGCCGAAACATCTGTGGTTTCAGCTATTTCTTTATATAAAGCAACATTGGTTAATTGCTCCCAAATACCAGGTAAACTTCCCACAAAAACAGCAAGTAAAAATGCTGGAGCAATATATTTAATAATAAATTTAAAAATGTTGGGAACTTTTATGTCTGCTCCGTCTGTAATTTCTTTCCAGCCTTTTTTCATGCCAAAAACCCAAGAGAATAAAATTATTTCAAACAGAGCAAAAACGACCAATGAAACAGTTCCTGCCCAATAATCATATTCATCAAAGACTCCATAATTAAAGAATAATACAGTAGGTAATCCTAATAAAAACACAATTATTCCAAAGGCTAATGCTGAGTTTCTTTGTTCCCAACCAAATTCATCTTGCAAAAATCCAATCACAGGTGTTCCCATTGCTAAAGATGAGGTTATACCAGCAAAAAAAAGTAAACCGAACCAAGCTACTCCAGCAGCTATTGCTAGCATTCCACCCCACTGCTGAAACAAAAAAGGTAGTGTTTGAAATCCAAGCCCTAAACCTCCACTTTTCGTCATTTCCATTACTTTATCAACACCTAAATAACCAACAGCAATTGGAATTAAGATGGCAGATCCGAGTACTATTTCAACAAACTCATTCATCCAACCTGCACTCATAGCATTTAAGGCAACATCATCTTTTTTCTTAATGTAAGAAGCATAACAATGTATAGAGCCCATACCTAAAGACAGCGTAAAAAATATTTGTCCAGCGGCTGCTAACCATGTTTTTGCTGACCATATAGAAGAAAAATCAGGCGTCCATAAAAAGTTTAATCCAACTGTACCATCATTAATAGCACCTAATTCTCCTGCTTTTAATGTAATTGCTTTGTAGGCTAAAAAAGCTCCAAATAAAATTAATAAAGGCATACCTATTTTAGAAGCTTTTTCAACTCCTCCACTTAATCCTTTTGATAAAATCCAAGTGTTTAATGCTAAGCAAATTATCCAAAAAATAATAGGTTCAATAGAATTTAAAGAAACATAATTACCGAAAAAAGTAGCAACTTGTTCCTGGCTTTGTCCAACAAAAGAGCCAGAAATAGAATGCCAAATCCAAGAGAGTGTCCAAGATTCTAAATAACAATAGTAGGCAGCGACAGCGACATTGGTAAATATTCCAAAAACACCAATGTATTTCCAAAATTTTCGTTTATCCATTACGTCAAGGATAAATGGAGTGGAATGGTGTCCGAATTTTCCACCAAACCGACCACTAGACCATTCAACAAATAACAAAGGAAGACCCATTAATAAAAAACATACTAAGTAGGGTATCATAAATGCTCCACCACCATTTTGAATTGCTTGTACAGGAAAACGTAAAAAATTACCTAATCCAACCGCATTTCCTGCCATTGCAAGAACTAAGCCTACTCTTGATCCCCAAGCTTGTTTATCTTCTATCATTTATTTTTTTTCGATGAATAGGTGTCAAATATAACGCAATTTATTTAAATATTAAAATACTTGATAGATACATCCACTAATGCTGTTTTGTTCAGCTCCTGTTACTGATTTTAGACAATTAATTTCGTGGCGTAGCCTTAAAATACCTAAAAAAGCAAAAATAAGGGCTTCTTTAAAGTCAATTATATTTTTTGTAGGAATAACAATTTCATTCTTCGTGTTTGTTTTTATTCGTTCTAGTAAAAATGAATTAAAAGTTCCTCCTCCAGTAAATAGTAATGTGTTGTTAGTTGTTGGAATGGCATGAGAAATTTGAACAGCAATGTGTTCAACATAGGTTCTTAATTTATCTTCGGTAGAAATATTACCTGCTTCAATAATTGGTAAGACACTCTTTTCTATCCATTCAATTCCTAATGATTTTGGAGGAGCTATTTTATAATAAGTTAACGAATTTAATTTTTCTAATAATTTATAATCGATATTTCCAGCTTTTGCATTTCTACCTTTATCATCAAAATCACCA
This sequence comes from uncultured Vicingus sp., assembly GCA_964360245.1. Classification (GTDB taxonomy): domain Bacteria; phylum Bacteroidota; class Bacteroidia; order Flavobacteriales_E; family Vicingaceae. Next base: position 5,397 of record CAYHWX010000134.1, on the reverse strand, counting down.
CCTAATTTTTGAGCCAATTTATTTAAAACAATATTTACAGAACAAATATCAAAAGCAATTCGTTTTTTATTTTTTTTATAGGAAATATTGGCAATGCCACCTAAATTAATACAGTAATCGTACTCCGAAAATAATACTTCATCTCCAATTGGAACTAAAGGAGCTCCTTGTCCTTTTAGTGCAACATCAGCTGATCTGAAATCACATATAACTGGTAACTGAGTGATAGCCGAAATGTTAGCTCCGTTACCAATCTGAGTTGTTAAATTAATTTTTGGTTGATGAAAAATGGTATGCCCGTGAGAAGAAATACAATCAATTTTTTTTTTATTGATATTGTTTTTAATAATAAAATTATTAATAGAATTACCAATGAAATTGCCTAATTCATTATGCAATAACATTAAATCTAACCCATTAAATTTTTTTGCTTGAGCTAATTTATTTTCTAATACTGAAGGGTATTTTATGGTTGAAGCAGAAAGAATTTTAAAATCCCACTTTTTGGTTTTTAATAGTTGAAAATTACAGTAACAAATGTCCAAGCCATCTAAAGAGGTTCCAGACATAATTCCTATTACATTATATGTGTTCATTTATTTGAAATTCTGAATTAAACAACTAATTTTGTTGTCTTCAAAAATAATTATAAAACAATGAAACGAGCTGAATAATATCTTTACTTTTTAAAGAGAAATATTATAAGCGACTTCCATCTTACTGAATTAATAAAATAAATAAGAGAAAGATGAATATAGAATTAACCGAAGAACATTTAGCAGTTAGAGATGCTGCTAGGGATTTTGCTCAAAATGTGTTGAAATCTGGGGTGATAGAAAGAGACGAACATCAAAAATTTCCAAAAGAAGAGATAAAACAGTTAGGAGAATTGGGATTTTTAGGGATGATGGTTGACTCGAAATACGGCGGAGGTGGTATGGATACTATTTCTTATGTTTTGGCTATGGAAGAAATTTCTAAAATTGATGCTTCTTGTTCTGTGGTGATGTCTGTAAATAATTCTCTTTTTTGTTGGGGAATAGAAAAATATGGAACGGAAGAACAAAAACAAAAATACCTAGTTCCTTGTGCTAAAGGTGAAAAAATTGGTGCATTTTGTTTGTCTGAGCCAGAAGCAGGTTCTGATGCTACCATGCAAAGAACTACAGCGATTGATAAAGGAGATTATTATTTATTAAACGGAACAAAAAATTGGATTACCAATGGTGGTTCTTCTTCTTATTGTATTGTTATTGCTCAAACTCATGCTGAAAAAAAACACAAAGGAATAAACGCTTTTATTGTAGATAAAGAGTGGGAAGGTTTTATTGTTGGAGCAAAAGAAAATAAAATGGGAATTAGGGCTTCCGATACACATACTTTACTGTTTAATGATGTGAAAGTTCCTAAAGAAAATAGAATAGGGGAGGATGGCTTTGGTTTTACATTTGCGATGACTGTGCTTTCTGGTGGTAGAATTGGTATTGCTTCACAAGCTTTAGGAATTGCATCTGGTGCTTATGAATTAGCACTAGCTTATTCTAAAGAAAGGGAAGCTTTTGGAAAACCAATTTGTAATCATCAAGCCATTGCTTTTAAATTAGCCGACATGGCTACAGAAGTAGAAGCTGCTCGAATGCTTTGTCTTAAAGCCGCATGGTTAAAAGATCAACACTTAAATTTTGATCAAGCAAGTGCAATGGCAAAGTTATTTGCTTCAAAAACGGCCATGTGGGTTGCCACTGAAGCAGTTCAAGTGCATGGTGGGTATGGTTTTGTGAAAGAATACCATGTAGAACGATTAATGCGTGATGCAAAAATTACTCAAATTTATGAAGGAACTAGTGAAGTACAGAAAATTGTAATTTCTAGAGAAATATTGAGATAGAATTTTGAAATATATTAAGAATAAAAAGGAAGCTGATGATTAGACTTCCTTTTTTTGTAAATAGGCAACAACTTTTTCTAATTGCATCCCTCTAGAACCTTTTATTAATAGTTGAAAATTAACTAATTCAGTACTTCTTAACCAATCAATGGCTTCATTATAATTTTGTAAGTAAATAAAATTATATTTTTCCGAAACAGAACTAAATTCTTTTCCGACAAACAATGCATTAATTTTTAAAGTTTGAATTTTATCAATAATTTTTTGATGTTCTAATTGACTAATATTTCCTAACTCCAACATATCGCCTAAAATCATCAGCTTATTTTTAGAATTATTTTCAGCAAAAGTATCAATTGCAGCATTCATGCTTGTTGGATTGGCATTGTAGGCATCTAAAAAAATTGTATTGCTCTCAATTTTAATAAGTTGAGAACGATTGTTGGTGGGATGATAGTTTTCTATTGCGTCTTTAATTTTGTTGGGAGGAATCTTAAAATAATTACCAATACAAATCGCTGCCATCATGTTATTAAAATTATAACGTCCATATAAGTTGGAAGTTATCCTTTGGTTATCCCATTGAAATTGCACGGTGGGGGTAGATGAAATTAATTTTGCATTACAATCACCTTTTGAAGTACCGTAAGTATATTTATCAATTGTAGCAGAAAGTTTGATTAGTTTTTCATCATCATTATTCACAAAAACTGTCCCTTTAGCAGCTTTGATAAATTGATAAAGTTCATTTTTTGTTTTTTCTACTCCTTCTGTACTTCCAAATCCTTCGATATGAGCAGTTCCTATGTTGGTAATAATTCCAAAATTTGGTTCTGCAATACGACATAAAAATTCAATTTCTCCTATATGTGAAGCTCCCATTTCTATAATTCCTATTTCACAATCATTAGGTATTGAAAGTAGTGTTAAAGGAACTCCAATGTGATTATTGAGATTTCCAATAGTTGCACTAGTTTTATACTGTTTACTTAGAACTGAATTGATTAATTCTTTAGTTGTTGTTTTTCCATTGGTTCCTGTAATTCCAATAATGGGAATTTGAAATTGTTTCCGATGGAAATTGGCAAGTTGTTGTAAGGTTTCTATTACGTTAGCAACTAAAATATAATTTTCAGAAATTTTAAACTCTTTTTCATCTATAATAGCATATTTTGCTCCTTTTTCAATAGCATCTTTTGCAAATTTATTTCCATTAAATTTATCTCCTTTTAATGCAAAGAAGATACTATCTTTCTTTATATCACGAGTATCTGTAGAGATAAAAGGATGAACTTTAAAGATTTCATATAATGTTTCAATTTTCATATAACAAACATAAAAAAACCTTCAACTAATAGGTTGAAGGTTTTTAAAAGTTTTTATTTATTTTTTGTTAATATCCCATACCAATAGGACTTCCTAATCTTGTCATGGCACATCTAAATCCTATGTAAGGAGTAGATTGATCTTCGGTTAAATATCTTCTAGTTCCTGGAACAGCCCAATAAGCTCTGTCTTTCCATGAAGCTCCTTTATAAACTCTTGCTTTATCGTTAACTAAAGAAGTTTTACCAAATTCATACATCGATTTCAAAGCATCTTCTTCGCCTAATTTAGGATTTTCTGTCATTTCACCATAATAAATGTTAGATTCCCAATGTCCATCCAAATAGTTGATGTTATCTGCTTGTTTGTAATTTCTACGATCTTGCAAATTGTCTTTTAGAGGATCTACATTTCTATATTTAATATGTCCTAAACTATCTTTTTCCATAATTGCACCATCTTCATCAAGTTCTTTGGTTTGATAAACATTTCCTCTAAAAGGTCTAAAATCATCAGCATCTTCTCCAGTTAAAGGTCTGTAAACATCCATTACCCACTCACTTACATTTCCAGCCATGTTATAAAGACCATAATCGTTAGGCCAATAGGAGTAAACTGGTGCAGTAATATCAGCATTATCATTTAATTTTCCAGCAACACCCATATTATCGCCTTGACCTCTTTTAAAGTTAGCTAAAATTTGACCAATGTATTTTTCATTGGAGTTTCTAATCGCATGACCATTCCAAGGATAAAGTTTTTTATCAGGAATTAATTCATCAATAGTATTTCCAATTAACCCATAAGCTGCGTACTCCCATTCAGCTTCAGTTGGAAGTCTATATTTAGGTAATAATATACCATCTTCAACCATAACATTTCTATATTCTTTATTAGGGTTTAAATCAGGAATACCATCAACTCTTTTTCCACTTTCGTATTGACCAACAACATAGGCATCGGTATTAAAATTATCTTCGTTAATCTGATTTGGATAATGTTCAAACAAACCTTCTCTGATTAATATAATTTCATTTACTCGGTCACTTCTCCATGCACAATAATCATTTGCTTGAAGCCAATTTACTCCAACTACAGGATAATCTCTATAAGCAGGATGTCTCAAGTAGAATTCAACATAAGGTTCGTTGTATGCTAATTTACTTCTCCACACCAATGTATCAGGCAATGCTTTTCTATAAACTTCAGGATAATCAGCACTATAAACCCTTTCTAACCAATAGAGATATTCTAAATACATGAAATTAGTAACTTCAGTTTCATCCATATAGAAGGAGGATATAGTTACAGTTCTTGGTATGTTATTCCAATCATAATGAACTTCTTGCTCCACTCTTCCCATGGTAAATCTACCTCCTTCAATTAAAACCAATCCTGGACCAGTTTCTTGTTCTAGGTAAGGTATCTTTTGGAAACCTCCATTTTTCGGATCATTATAATTCCATCCAGTAGCACTAGATTGTTCTTTTTTACAAGCTAAAAATAGCATTGGAATTGCTATTACGAGTAAAATCAAATATTTTGTTCCTTTTCCTTGTACTTTCATAAGTATTGAGTTTGATAATGCAAATATAATAAACTAAAAAGAAGGACAACTTATTGTTCTAAACCTTCTTTTTTTAGGCTTACAATCAAATTGTAATCCAGTTGAAAATTCGTGAGAACCTGCTGTTTGATTAGTAAGTTTGGAAACAGTGATGTCATAACTATAGCCAAATTTTAATATTCCAGCTTGAAAACCTAATAATGCAATAAACGAATCTGAATTTCTATACCACAAACCACCAATAATAGGTCCTTTGGAGAAATACATCCCGAAATTGATTTGTAAAAAGTCTTGTTGTAATTGTACTAAAACATTAGGGGATAACGATGCTACTTCTCCTTTGCTTTCTACAGGTAAAACAGCACCAGCATGAAACGTGAATTTTCTAGGTAATGGACTTGTTCCCTCAATAACAGATTCATCAGGTTCTGCTAAATGATTTACAGCAAAACCAAAAAAGTATTTTTCGCTAAATCCAAGGATACCAGCAGAGAAATCAACATAATTTGCTGGTTCATCTCGTTGTATTTCATTGGTGTTATAGATGAAACCTCGTCTAGCATCTATCATATCACCAAATGTTAACTTACTCCAATCAACTGATTTTTGAGCCCAT
>CAYHWX010000133.1:0-9248 GCA_964360245.1 uncultured Vicingus sp. | reverse complement strand
TTTTTGCTTCCCTCGTCAAAGCCGGGTCGGGCAAAGCTTAATAAAGACATAGAGGCATACTCTTTATAAATGGATGAGAAACAAACTCGAGAACAATTGATAGATAAGCAGCTAAAAACCGCAGGTTGGCTTAAAAATTATATAAAAGAAGAGGTAAATTCAATTAAATCTAACTTTAAAACTAAAGAATATGTCTTATCACAGGGACCACTAGATAATTCTGGCAATTTTATGGACTATCTGCTATTGGCAGAAGATAATAGCCCTATAGGATTCGTAGAAGCCAAGAGATTCTCTGCATCCGAAGAAAAAGGAAGGGCGCAGGCAAGGACTTATTTGAAAGATATTGAAAGGCAAACAGGGGAAAAGCTGATTTATTTCTTAACTAACGGGCATAAATGGCTGCTAATTGACCAAGACGGAATAGAACGGCAGGTAAGCGGGCCATTTTCTCAGTCTGATTTAATGAGGCGAATGGAGCTATACAGAAAGAGGAGAGACCCTACAAAAATAAGCATTGACAGGATAGTTGACCGCCCAAGAAGCATTCTTATTGTCAAGCAATTAATGGAGCATATTCAAAAAGGGCATAGGCGGGCTTTAGTGTCCATGGCAACAGGCACTGGAAAGACAAGAGTTGCCATGTCCATGATAGATGTTTTGCTTAGGGCAAACATAGTAAGAAATGTTCTTTTTATTGCAGACAGGATTACGTTGGCTAATCAAGCAAAAACAAATGGCTATCAGGAGTTTTTTCAGGAAGCAGTTACAGACTTAAGAAAGAGTCCTCAAAGCTTTCCAAACGGGCTTTATGTTACAACAGTCCAGACATTAAGAAGCGGAAAACACGGGAAATATTATGAAAGGTTTAGTCCCGGGTTTTTTGACTTAATCATATTTGACGAAGCACACAGGTCAATTTATGACCCGAATAGGGAAGTGCAGAGGTATTTTGATGCTATCAAAATAGGATTAACAGCCACGCCTTGCGCAGAAGAAGATAAAAATACATTTGAAATGTTTGGATGTGAAGGAAAAAAGGCAACAGTTGAATATACATACGATGAAGCCATAAGGGATGAGGCTCTTGTCCCGTATAATGCGCAGATAATAGACACAAAAGTCCTGTCATTGGGGATTGAAGGCACGTCTCTCTCCAAGCAGTTGAAGCTTCAGCTTCTAAAACAGGAGGAAAATCCGGAGTATACTATGCTGCCGGGCGCTTCTTTTGCCCGTGTTTTCATGGACGATAAGACAAATGAGCTTATTGTTCGTGAATTTCTGAACAGATGCTATCGGTCTGATGAAGGAAAGCCTGCAAAAACAATATTCTTTTGTGCCAATGTTGCCCATGCAAAGCATATTAAAAGAATATTCAATAATCTGGATCCGGCATTAAGCAATGATGTGCAGATAATAGTTTCTGAAATTTATCGGTACACAGATGAAGTTGCAAGGTTTAAGCTGGACTCGGAGCCTCGCATTGCTTTATCTGTTGGTGTTTTGGATACCGGCGTTGACATTCCTGAAGTATGCAATCTGGTATTTGCAAAGCCGGTATTCTCAGGAATAAGGTTTTGGCAGATGTTGGGAAGGGGCACCAGGAACTTTGCTGTTTGCAAGCACAAAGAATGGCTGCCAAACAGGGAGAAAAATGACTTTTTAATATTGGATTTTAGCATTGGCGGGCATTCAAATGTTAAATATCATCATTTGAGGGAAGCCAAAGAGTCAAAGGCAGGAACAGACGCCTTAACGCGCATATTCTTGGCTAGGGTTGAATTGCTAAAAAAGAATTTAAGCCCTGCACAAAAGTCATTTATAGAAAACAAGATTATAAGCGATATTGAGGCTTTAAACACTGACTCATTTATTGTCCGTGAAAAATTGCCCATCATAAAGAAAGTGGTTTCACGCAAATTTGACCTGAAAGAATACATTGAAGAATTAAAAAAAGAAATCGCTCCTTTGATTGCGCTTAATCCGGGCAAAAATCCCTTGGTTATTTCATTTATTTTGCAGGCTGAAAAGCTGTTCCCGTGCATAATAGACGAGAATATGCATAAGATATACGAAATAAGGGAAGACGTGAGTGAAAAAATGCAAAATGTCTTGCAGAAAAGCCACCTGGAAAGTGTCCAGCGAAAAAGGGAAGATATAATGAAGGTATTCCAAGAGCCATTCTGGGAAGAGCTAAGCTTTGATGATGTTGAGTTTATGATTTTGGAGCTTGCCCCGCTTATGGTTTATTATGAGAAAAATACAAAAAGAATAATACAAGTTGATGCCCCTGACTTGGTTTTGAAGGTTGAGGACTTTAAAAAAGAAGCGCAGGAAGATCCTGAATTAAAGCAGTTCTTGGAAACAAACTCTTTAGTAAAGAAAATAAAAGACGGCTCGGGAATTACTCCCGTCGAGCTTCTTAAGCTTGAAGAGCAGTTAAGAGCTTTAAGACCTGAAATAACTATTGACAATGTGCAGAGAATACAAAAGATTGATTTCCTGGTCTTCCTAAGAAAGATTCTGGGCTTAAAGCAGGAGTACGACCCGCAGGTATTGATTGAAAGGGAGTTTGACACGCATATTCTTGAGAATAGCCACCAGTATAATTCCGAGCAGATAAAATTCCTGCAGCTATTGAAGAAAGTGTTTGCTCGCACAAAGCGCCTTGAATTAAAAGATTTCACTGTTCCGCCCCTTTCTAATGAGCGGCCTTTGGATAAGTTTCAGGCTTCTGAATTGCAGGAGATAGTCGTCAAATGCAATAAGATAAAGATGAGATGAATTTGTAATATTGGGTTTACTTCAGGTAATACCAGATAAGTTTAAATACACGGCTACTATCTCTTCTGTAGCATGGAAGATAATGTTCAGAAAAAGAATGTACTTGGCTACAAAGTTATAATGTCCAAATTGCCCCGCGAGGATTTTAACAAGCTCCGAAAGCAGTGCGATATAGAGGAAGAGACAATAAATTCTTTTACACGGAAAGCGGTAATGGAGCGGATTGAAAAGCCTATCCCCAATATGCTTGCCGGAAGAAATCTGTTTATTTATAACAAGGCAAAGGACAATTTTCGCTGGAGCATTGTGCTTGACAATGAGCACAGGGTGGATGTTGAAGACGACTTGCCTGCCGAGTATGTTGCGCAGTTGCTTGAAGCCCTGAAGATGGCTGTTGATGAAAGGCACACTTACATCAAGAAGCAAAGCAAGGACTCAGTGCCAGTGCCGCGCAGGTTTGTGAGGAGAGGGTTATGAAATTTGAGAAATTTAAATTCAAGAATAAGGAAGGAAAAATAATTGAATTTACTTGTAAAGAGTCAGAACTTGCTAATTTTTTTGGAGCAAATCCAAATGCGCCTTATTTTTTAACTCCAATTTTCTTCAAAAAAGAAGTTTTGGATAAATATTATAATAAACCATCCAAATATTCTGTCAGAGACGATTATTTCTCTTTGGGTAGCAAATGGGGGATAAATATAGATAATAATGCAAGTGGTTGTGTAATGGTTTATTTAGGGGATTTAGGAAGATTACCCTCCAAGGAACAGCAATATTGGAGATTATATAATATACTCGAAGGAAATGTTAGTCCTACATCCTTTAAAAGAGATTTTCAAGCAGAGTTTTGTTCACCGAGTGAGCCCTCATTATTTTTCAAGGAAAAATTTGAGATATTTAACAACAAATGGAGAAAAGAATTAAATTGGAATTTATTTAAACCATTAGCCAAAGAAGATGAGCATCACCTGAAGACTTTGAGAGTTCCAGATAATGAACAAAAAGAGTTTGATGAATTAGTGCTGTCTCTTACTAAGATTATTATTGATTCTTTAAATATTTCTGAAATGAAGAAAAATTTATCTTTTGATAAAGGAGACAAATCTGTGGATATATTTAATAAATTTTTGCAACAAAAATTTAGATTGAATTCCCCACTGCTTATTGATTTTTTAAGAAACTTACAAAATTTAAGATCAAAGGGAAGTGCTCATCGTAAAGGAGAAGATTATAAGGAAGCATATAAAAAATTTGATAAGAAAAGCTTATCAAAGACATTTGAAAATATTCTAATTCATTCGATTACAATGTTAAACACACTTGAAAAAGGAGTATTAAAAGATGAAAAGTAAACTGCCAGAAGGATGGAAGGAAGTTGAACTGGGAGAAGTAATAGATCGTATTGAAAATGGGAATAGACCTAAGGGAGGTGTCGGAAGTTTAAAGGAAGGGATTCCTAGCATCGGAGGAGAGCATATTAATAAAACTGGCGGATTTAATTTTTCTAATATCAAGTTTATTTCAAAAGAATTTTATGATTCTCAAAAAAGAGGGATAATCCGAGTAGGAGACGTATTAGTGGTAAAAGATGGTGCTACAACTGGAAGAGTTACCTTTGTTTCTCAAGATAAATTTCCTTATAAAAAAGCACTTGTCAATGAGCACGTTTTTATCTTAAGACCTAAATCTTCGTTAGTCACATCTCAATTTTTGTTTTATTATCTATACGGTAAAGATGGGCAAATGAAAATATTAGATAATTTTCACGGTTCGGCTCAGGGAGGAATAAATACCCAATTTGTTAAAAATTTCACTTTTCTTCTCCCCCCTCTCCCAACCCAGCAAAAAATAATTTCAATACTCGAAAAGGCAGAGAAAGCAAAAGAATGGCGAAAAGAGGCAGATGAGCTGACAAAAGAGTTCTTGAAAAGCGTGTTTGTGGAGATGTTTGGAGATCCTCTTAAGAATACGAAAAAATGGCCATTGAGAAAATTTGAAGAAGTAATAAGATTAAGAAGAGGATTTGATCTTCCAGTGCAAGATAGGGCTGAGGGAAAATATCCTCTACTAGCATCAAATGGAATTATAGATTCAATTAACGAGTATAAAGTAATTGGACCAGGTATTGTAACCGGCCGTTCTGGAACAATTGGCAAGGTTAATTATGTGGGAGAAAACTATTGGCCTCTAAATACAACATTGTATTCTGAAGATTTACATGGAAATAATCCTCTATATTTATTATACTTTTTACAGATTTATGATTTAGGAAGATTTGTTAGAGGTACAGGCGTTCCAACACTAAATCGAAATTTGTTTCATAATGAGATGATTATTTATCCGCCTCTTCCTCTCCAAAATAAATTTGCCTCAATCATCAAAGGAGTTGAAGCAATGAAAGAGCAACAAAAACAATCAAAAGAGCAAATAGATAAGTTATTTAATGTTTTAATGCAGAAAGCGTTTAAAGGAGAGTTAACAGTATGAAGGAGGAGTTAAATAATGGCTAAAATAAGTTTTTGGGCTAAAAAGGAAAGTAGAGAACCTGTTGTTGTAAAATTTAGGCGCTCAGATGGCTCTGTTGTGAATTTTGAAGCAACAAAGATTGTAAAAGAACCTGTCAAAGTAACATTTTTTGCGCGCAAAAAGAAGTGATAAAAATGACGAAGACCATATATCTTGATTCATGTATCTTTGTGGCATATTTTATGGAAGAAAAAGATAAAATTAAAAAGTTAGAGCAATTTTTTCAGGATGCAAAGAGTTCAGTAGACTTTGTTACATCTGATTGGGTTTTAACCGAAATAGTTAAGGTCCTTATTAAAGATAAAGACATTTCTCCAAAAAAAGTCGCTGAATATATTCAAGAATTAAAAAGGACTAAAAGAGTTGGTGAAATCAAATTTAATTGGGTTGCTGTAAGCAAGAGGGACAAGTATGATTTTGATGAATTCTTTTACGAAGTGCAAAAAGTCCAATTGCAATATAAAGGCAGCTTAGGAGATGCAATCCATGCAGTTATTATGAAGAATAATTACATAAAAACTATTCTTACAACAGATTCTGAATTTGGTGGAATGAAAGGTATGATAGTTATTAACCCTTTAAATACAAAAGAGGATGACGCAAAATGTAGCAGGGGTGAATTAGCAATATGAATAAAAAAGGGAACCTTGCTCTCGGCGTTATTATTTTATTAGTTGCCATTATAGCATTTTCTGGATTCAAATTTACAGGGCATTCAGTACTTGGAGAAACTTACCTTAATGATAAGGTGCCATATAAACTGGCAGAGCTTTTCGTGCTTAATCTGGAAGACGTTGATAATTATGAAAAATATAAGACTTTTGCCGATAATGTCAATTCAGCAATCAGAATAACAAATGAGCAATTAGAGATACAGATACCTGCGTTAGAAACAAGCCAAGAAGCGTGGAATAAATCCTCAAAATTTATAACCAAATATGGCCCTTTAATAAAAACTTATAACTCTGTTGTTTTATCATCAAAAAGTTTTGTAGAATCACCCTCGAATGAGAAATACCAAAAGGTATACAAGGAGTTAGGGGTATTCTCTTTAGAATTTACATTTATATCGGCTACAATTTTTCATACGGCAGTATTTAATGCGGTTGGAGCCTTCTATACTTCTAGTGGCATGACTACTTTCGCCTTAAAATGCCCTTCTTGTGTTTCAGAAATACTTTCAGCGGCTTATTGGTCTATTAAAGCAGCTTTAGTCGAAAGTGCATCAAAAGGGGCAGACTTTCTTTTTAATCAATTACAGAACATTACAAAGGAGGATAAAGGATATGCCTAACGAACTAAGAGAAAGAATCCCTATTGATATTAAAAAATTAAGAAAAGAAGATAGAAGATTCTTATTAGAGAAAAATTCTTCTGAAGTAATACTTAATGAACAGATGTTAATCAATAATCAAATTCTAATAATCTCCATACTGGCATTATTTGTTTCATTGGTCTCATTAGTTATTTCAAGCGCGTATATAACTATAATTATGAAGATTATTTTTGTTACCTTAATGACTATTCTCTCAATTTATTTATTTATTTCCCTTTTTAATGCTCGAACCAAAATAAAAAATGATCAAGAAATATTAAAAAGAGATTATAATGTTTTATTTAGATTACATCTGAATTATGGAATAAAGAAGGGGGAAAACTAAAATGCTAGACTCAGAACTAAAATCAAAGATAAACCTGCTCTGGAACAAATTCTGGAGCGGGGGAATAAGCAACCCGCTGCAAGCCATTGAACAGATGTCTTACTTAATCTTCATGAAAAGACTGGAAGATGAAGACGTTTCAAGAGAACAAAATGCCAAACTGCTGGGAAATAAGCAGGTTTCTATTTTCAAAGGCAATGAAGATTGCAAGTGGTCAAAGTGGACAGAAATGCCTGCAGAGCAGATGCTTGAGCATGTAAGGGACAAGGTCTTCCCATTTTTAAGAAAACTAAACGGCGGAGAAAAGTCAGTTTACAGCAAATACATGAAGAACGCCTCTTTTTCGATACCTACTGCCTCATTACTGGCTGAAGCTGTAAAAATAATCAATGATATGCACATAAAAGAGCAGAACAGGGATACAAAAGGGGATTTATACGAATATCTCTTAGGGCAATTGGCAACAGCGGGAAAGAATGGGCAATTCCGAACCCCAAGGCACATAATCAAGATGATGGCTGAGATTTTAAACCCAAAATATGGAGATAAAATCTGCGATCCTGCCTGCGGAACAGCCGGTTTCCTAGTCGCAGCTTTTGACCATATCTTAAAAAACAACACCTCAAAGGATTTAGCAAAAGAAGGGAATTATGCAGGAGATAAATTAAACGAAAATCAATGGAGAATACTGAGAGAAGAAACGCTTTACGGCTATGACTTTGATGACGTAATGCTCAAAATATCATTAATGAACTTAATGATGCACGGCATTAATAACCCCAATGTTGAGCAAAAGAATACATTATCAAAAAGATTTGGCGAAGCCAATTGCTATGATGTAATCTTGGCAAATCCTCCTTTCAAGGGAAGCATTGATGAGTCGGAAATAGGGGAAAACTTCAGAACACAAACAAAAAAGACAGAGTTGCTATTTTTAGAATTGATGTTTAACCTATTAACAAATAGCGGAAGATGCATAGTTATTGTGCCGGACGGGGTCTTATTCGGAAATTCTAAAGCGCATAAGAAAATAAGAGAGCTAATATTGGAAAAATGCAGGTTAGATGCAGTTATATCTATGCCTTCAGGGGTATTCAAGCCCTACGCAGGAGTTTCTACTGCCGTTCTTTACTTTACAAAAGGAGAGCCAACTAAAGAAGTATGGTTTTATGACATGGAAGCTGACGGCTTCAGCTTGGATGATAAAAGAACAGAGCAAATAGACAAAAACGACATCCCTGACATAATTGAAAGGTTTAAGAGCAGGCATAAAGAAAAGTTAACTGACAGAAAGAAAAAGTGCTTTTTAGTCCCGATTAAGGAAATTAAAGACAATAACTATGACTTGAGCATTTCAAAATACAAGGAGATTGAATACGAAGAAATAAAATATGAAAAGCCCGAAGTAATCAAGAAAAAGATATTGGAGCATGAGCAAAAAATAATAGAAATATTGAAAGAGCTAAAAATTGATTAAGAAAAATATTAAATTCCTAGATGCTTGCGCATTCCCTTGCCAGCGCAATCTCCTGCATAGGGCCTGCAAACGGCGTTTCAGGTGAAATCTCCTCAAACCCTATGGTTGCAAACCTTGAATGCATTTCCTGCATTGCCTTGGGCTTGGAATTGCTTAAGGCGGCTTTTTCCATGTCGCAAAGCAAGCTATAGGTTACAAGGCTTTCATTGAAACTTTTGTAGCCGCTCTTGCTTATGCATCTCTTGCACATGCTTATTAGCCTTAATGCTGACTTTTTGCTGTTTGGCAAAAGCAGGAAAGCCCTTTTCAAAAGCGCATCAAATTCTTCCATTTCCACTTCTGAAACGCACTTCAGCATGAAATAGCCTTTTCCCGATGTCATTATCTCAAAACCCGGAAGAAAGTCGTTTATTGTCTGCTGCAGGCTGTCAATGCTTGCTTTTCCAGTGACTTTTATCTCATCATAGCCCAACTGATAAGCCTTTACGAGCTTCTCGCTGCTGTATTCCACTGCTATTGCCCTGTCTTTGGGCTTTAAGCTGCCTGCAGTGATTATTACCTTGCCTATGTCCTCATTCACTTCCAGCTCCTGCCCTTTCTTAAGCCCGTGCTTCTTTATCCAGTCTGCAGGAAGGCTTATGACGTATGTCTTTCCGCCCATGAGTATTAAGCTTCGTTTCATTTGTTTTCACTTATAGGGTTAAAAATAGTAAGATTTATATACTTGGTTATAATTTCGCCCCATGGGGGTACATAATATAACAGATATTATAGATATTATATAACAAAAATGGCAAAGA
>CAYHWX010000132.1:4670-9324 GCA_964360245.1 uncultured Vicingus sp. | reverse complement strand
GCAAGAGATTGCCAAACAGCTTTATCAGGCTCAACACTATAATTGTCCAATTCTACTTTATACCAATCTTCTATGTTATCAATATCTTTCACCGCTTATCTGATATAATATTTATTCACTAAATCTCTTAAAACACTTTTTGCTTTCGATAATTGTGATTTTGAAGTGCCCACACTAATGTGAAGCATATCTGCAATTTCTTGATGTTTATAACCTTCCACCGTGTAAAGATTAAAAACTGTTTTTGCTCCTCTTGGAAGCATGTTGATAATTTGAGACAAATCTCCAGTTTTACTAATTTCTGAAGTTTCATCGAACGAACCAGCTAAATAAACAGACTCTTGAAAATCAACATTTGTTAATCGATTAGTTTTTCTAAATTGGTCAATAGCTGTATTTACGATAATTCTTCTAATCCACGCATGTAAACTCCACGAACTATCATAGGTATCAAATTTTTTAAAAACTTTAAAAAACCCATCGTGTAAAATATCTTGTGCTAAATCTCTATCTTTCGTATAGGTAAGGCAAACGCCAAACATCTTAGAAGCAAATAGATTATACAATGCTTCTTGATGCTTTCTGCTGTTTTGATAACAACCTTCTATTATTTCTTCTAAATCCAATTTAATTAAAATGTCGAGATTACTACAATAATACGATTAATATAGAAAAAGGTTGTTTTTAAGGTAATTTCGAATTTCTTAATCGAATAGTTTAAAATCATTCAACAAAAAACTTATGCCAAATCTGTTAAAATTTTGTGTATAAAATAATATTAAAAAGCATACCATTTTATTGTTCTTGCTAACTTTGTAGGTTCTACATAAAATCAAATAAATGATACTATTTTTTAAAACCAATGTCCAAAAAATTATTGCTGTTCAGTTGAATGGGGAATTAAAAGAAGCAGCTATCCATAAGCTAAATTGGTTGTTAAATGGAGAAAGATTAGCTGAAACTGAATTAACAGGATTTTTTATTGGACCACGAGCAACCATGGTTTCACCTTGGAGTACGAATGCTGTTGAGATTACTCAAAACATGGCAATTACCAACATCGTTAGAATGGAAGAATTCAAAATTGCAAAAACTACAACAGCTATTTACGACCCCATGTTGGAACTGCTTTATACCGAACTTAATCAAGATTTATTTACCATAAACATTCAACCAGAAGAAATTTTATTAATTGATGACATAAAAAAATACAGCGAAAAAGAAGGGTTGGCATTAAGCGACGAGGAGATTATTTATTTAGAAAATGTAAGCAAAAAAATTAATCGAAAACTAACCGATAGTGAGGTTTTTGGATTTTCGCAAGTCAACTCCGAGCACTGTCGCCACAAAATATTTAACGGAACTTTTGTGATTGATGGAAAAGAAAAACCATCAACCTTATTTAATTTAATCCGAAAAACTGCCAAAGAAAATCCGAATAGCATTGTCTCTGCTTACAAAGATAATGTGAGTTTTGTTAAAGGACCTAGTGCTATGCAATTTGCACCAATTTCACAAAATAAAGCCGATTTTTTTGAAACCAAAGAAATTGATACTGTTCTATCGCTAAAAGCAGAAACACATAATTTTCCAACAACGGTAGAACCTTTTAATGGAGCTGCTACAGGTTCTGGCGGAGAAATTAGAGATAGAATGGCTGGAGGATTGGGTAGTGTGCCAATGGCAGGAACTGCTGTTTATATGACTTCCTACTCTCGATTAGAAGAAAATCGAATGTGGGAAAAAAATATGGAAGAAAGAGAATGGTTGTACCAAACTCCGGTTGATATTTTAATTAAAGCCTCCAACGGTGCTTCAGATTTTGGAAACAAATTCGGACAACCCTTAATTAATGGTTCAGTTTTAACTTTCGAGCATTCCGAACCCAATAAAAAATATGGCTACGATAAAGTTATCATGCAAGCTGGCGGAATTGGATATGGAAAATTTTCTGATGCACAAAAACAAGTTCCTCAAAAAGGTGATAAAATTGTGGTTTTAGGTGGAGATAATTATAGAATTGGAATGGGAGGAAGTGCTGTCTCTTCTGTCGCAACTGGTGAATTTAGTAATGCGATTGAATTAAATGCCATTCAACGTTCCAACCCCGAAATGCAAAAAAGAGTTGCTAACGCCATCCGTGCTTTTGTCGAATCAACCAATAATCCAATAGTTTCTATTCACGACCACGGAGCAGGTGGTCATTTGAATTGTCTCTCAGAATTAGTAGAAGAAGTTGGTGGAACGATAGATTTAAGAAAACTTCCTGTTGGAGACCCAACTTTATCAGCTAAAGAAATTGTAGGCAACGAATCGCAAGAAAGAATGGGGTTAGTGATTCAACAAAAAAATATTCAACTTTTAGAAGAAATTTGTAAACGAGAAAGAGCCCCAATGTATGTTGTTGGAGAAATTACAGGTAATCATATTTTTAAATTTGAAGACCAAGAAACTGGAGAAAATCCAATTGACCTTAAAATTGAAGATATGTTTGGTAAACCACCCAAAACAATCATTAGGGATAAAACGGTAAATACAAAATTTGACCCCTTATATTACAATACAGATAAAATTACAGAATATCTAAAGCAAATTTTACAATTAGAAGCTGTTGCCTGTAAAGATTGGTTAACTAATAAAGTTGATCGATCGGTTACTGGTAAAGTGGCTAAACAACAAACCGCAGGAGAAATTCAATTGCCGTTAAATAATTTAGGAGCAGTTGCACTAGATTACAAAGGCGAAAAAGGAATAGCTACCGCTTTAGGTCATGCACCAATTCCAGCATTAATTAATGCAAAAAATGGAAGTAGATTAGCTATTGCAGAAGCATTAACCAATATTATTTGGGCTCCCCTTAAAGATGGATTAAAATCAGTTTCCTTAAGTGCAAATTGGATGTGGCCTTGTAAAAATGAAGGGGAAGATGCTCGCTTGTATGAAGCGGTGGAAGCTGTGAGTGATTTTGCTTGTGAACTAGAAATCAATATTCCTACTGGAAAAGATTCACTTTCTATGGTTCAAAAATATAAAGATGATAAAGTTTATGCTCCTGGAACGGTTATTATTACTGCTTCTGGAGAGGTAGAGAATATTAGAAAAATTGCAGAACCCGTTCTAATTCATGATGAAAATTCTTCACTGATTTATATCGATTTTTCTAAAGATAATTTTAATTTAGGAGGTTCCTCTTTTGCACAAATCATCAATAAATTGGGCGAGTCTACACCTACCGTAACCGATAGTAAGTATTTTGCTAAAGCTTTTAATGCCATTCAAAAATTAATAAAAGAAGGGAAAATTATAGCAGGACACGACATCTCTTCGGGAGGAATGTTGATTACTTTATTGGAAATGAATTTTGCTAATAAAGAAGGTGGTGTTAAAGTCAATTTAAACTCGTTTAGTGAGCATGAACTATTGCCAATTTTGTTTAGTGAGAATCCAGGAATAATAATACAAGTTAAAAATAGTAATGCAATCGTTTCTGATTTAGGAAAATTGGGCATCGAAGCTCATATTATTGGAACCCCAATTGCAGAGCGTTCTATAAATATTTTTTACCATAATGCTAAGTTAAGTTTTGATATTGATAAGTACAGAGATATTTGGTACAAAACTTCGTATCTATTAGATAAAAAACAAACCAACGAAAAATTAGCAAAAGAGCGTTTTGAAACTTATAAGAATACAGTTTTAACCTACAAATTTCCAGAAGGATTTACTGGCAAATTAGCTGATTACGGATTGGAGCATGGAAGACAAAATAAAACAGGCATTAAAGCAGCTATCATTCGTGAGAAAGGAGTAAATGGAGATAGAGAAATGGCATATTCTTTATTTTTAGCAGGCTTTGATGTGAAGGATGTCCACATGACCGATTTAATTGCTGGAAAAGAAGATTTGAGTGATGTAAATATGATTATTTATGTTGGTGGGTTTTCTAATTCTGATGTGTTAGGTTCTGCTAAAGGGTGGGCAGGAGCATTTTTATACAATTCAAAAGCTAAACAAGCATTAGACAATTTTTATGCAAGACCAGATACGTTGAGCTTAGGTGTTTGCAATGGTTGTCAATTAATGATGGAATTAGGTTTAATCGACGCTAAAGGAAAATTACAACCAATGGCTCACAACAAATCTGGTAAGTTTGAATCAGGATATTTGAATGTAACGATAGAAAAAAATAATTCTATAATGCTTCAATCTTTATCTGGAAGTCAATTAGGAATTTGGGTGGCTCATGGTGAAGGTCGTTTTTTATTTGAAGGAGATGAGGTTGATTACAACATTGCTATGAAATACTCTTCTAGTAATTATCCAGCAAATCCCAACACATCAGATTTTAATGCAGCAGGAATTTGCTCTAAAGATGGTCGTCATTTAGCCATGATGCCTCATTTAGAACGAATTATTTTTCCATGGCAGGCAGCACATTACCCTGCTCACAGAAAAGAGGATGATGTAACTCCTTGGTTAGAAGCTTTTGTAAATGCTAAAAAATGGGTTGGTGAAAAAGTAGAGCTATTGGCTAAACAAGAGTGTTGAGTAAGAATTGAAAAACCTTAAACATTTATTAGCTATCTTATGGTCTTATAAGTAAAAAACATTATTTTTGCACTCCTTTTGCGGGCGTGGTGGAATTGGTAGACAC
>CAYHWX010000132.1:0-4660 GCA_964360245.1 uncultured Vicingus sp. | reverse complement strand
TAGACTTAGGATCTAGTGCCGCGAGGTGTGAGAGTTCGAGTCTCTCCGCCCGTACAAAGAAAAAGGTATAAGGTTCGCCTTATACCTTTTTTAAATTAAAACAGATTTTAATCTTGACATAAAAAATAGAGAATGAATATTACGAAAGAAAAAATTGACAACTTAAATGCAGTAATTAAAGTGCAATTAAATCAAACTGATTATCAAGAAAAGGTTGATAAAGTTTTAAAAGAACACCGTAATAAAGCCAATATACCTGGATTTAGAAAAGGACATGTTCCGATGGGAATGATTAAAAAAATGGTTGGAACCAATATTATTGTTGATGAAATCAATAAACTATTGTCAGAGTCTTTGCAAAAATACATTACTGACGAGAAGTTAGATTTATTAGGAAGTCCCCTACCTAAGCTAGAGGAACAAAATAAAATTGACTGGGAAACCCAAACAGATTTTGAGTTTAAATATGAAGTTGGATTAGCCCCACAGTTTGATGTTGATTTGGACGCAAAATACAATTTAGAGCATTATAAAATTAAAGTAGCAGATAAAGATGTACAAAAATACATTAGTGATGTAGCCAAAAGATATGGTAAAATGTCGAATCCTGAAGTTGCACAAGAAGACGATATGCTTTTTGGAAAATTTGAAGAATTAGATGGAACTGGTAATATTAAAGAAGGTGGAATTTCTCATTCTACAGTTGTTATTATTAAATCGGTAACAGATAGCAACTTACAAAAAAGTTTAATTGGAGCTAAAGCAAGCGATACTTTTAATTTAGACCCTAAAAAAGTTTCTGAATACGAATCTGACCAAGCGGCGGCTTTAGGTGTTGATGTGGCAACTTTAAAAACCATCATTTCTAAATTTAGATATACTGTAGAAAAAATAAATAAAATTATTCCTGCAGAAATAAATCAAGAGCTTTTTGATAAAGTTTATGGCAAAGATGTAGTAAAAGATGAAACTGAATTTAAAGCAAAAGTGGCTGAAGAATTAGGAAAAGGTTTGAGCATTGATGCGGATAGAAAATTGAAAGCAGACATTCAGGAAAAAATCTTAGAAAAATTAAAAATTGAGTTACCCAACGAATTTTTAAAAAGATGGATTATTGCTTCCAACGAAAAACCAATTTCAAAAGAACAAGTTGAATCAGAATATAAGGAGTATGCAAAAAGTTTGAAATGGCAATTGGTTGAAAATAAAATTATTAAAGCGAATGACATTAAGGTTTTACCTGATGAAGTGGTAGATTATACGAAAGGTTTGTTAGCTCAACAAATGGCAGGAATGGGAATGCCCCTTAACAACGATGAAGAATTAACTGATACTGCAAAAAGAGTGCTACAAAACGAGGAAGAAGCCAGAAACATTTACATGATGATGTATGACCAAAAATTAATGGAGTTATACAAAAATTCGCTAAAGCTAAAAGAAAAAGAAATTTCTTATGAAGATTTTATGAAACTAGTGTATGCTAAAAAGTAATTTTTAAGCCTCGACATTTATCGTCGGGGCTTTTTTTATGCTCAAAAATTGTTCTTAAAAAATTGTAAAAATTAATTTTAATAAAACATTATATTGTAAATTAGTACTCTATTTTTACTCATTAATTTAAAACCAAAAACAATATGTTTGATAAAGATGAATTTAGAAAATATGCAACTAAACATGCAGGAATAAGTAGTAAAGTTTACGACCAATATACTTCCATTTATGGAAGTTATATTTCTCCAACAATTATTGAAGAACGACAAATGAATGTAGCATCGATGGATGTGTTTTCAAGATTAATGATGGATAGAATTATTTTTTTGGGAACTGACATTAATGATTATGTCGCAAATATCATTCAAGCACAGTTGTTGTTCTTAGAATCAGTTGACGCAAAAAAAGACATCTTAATCTATTTAAACTCGCCTGGAGGTGGAGTTTATGCTGGTTTAGGAATTTATGATACCATGCAGTATGTGAGTCCAGATGTTGCAACAATTTGTACAGGTATGGCTGCATCTATGGGAGCCGTGCTTTTATGTGCTGGAGCACCAGGTAAAAGAAGTGCTTTGCAACATTCTAGAGTGATGATTCACCAACCTATGGGTGGAGCACAAGGACAAGCAACCGATATGGAAATTACAGTGAAAGAAATTGTAAAGCTGAAGAAAGAGTTATATGAAATCATTTCTAATCATTCAGGAAAATCTATGAAAGAAGTGGAAAAAGATAGTGATAGAGATTATTGGATGAAAGCTGATGAAGCAAAAGCCTATGGGATGATTGATGAAGTTTTAATAAAAGGTAAATAGTTCTCAATTATAATTAATTTAAAAATTTATGAAATGACTTACATTGCTCAAATTCACGCAAGACAAATTCTGGATTCTAGAGGTAATCCAACAGTTGAAGTAGATGTGATTACTCAAAATGGCGTATTAGGACGAGCAGCTGTCCCGTCGGGTGCATCTACAGGAAAGCATGAAGCGGTTGAACTGCGAGATGGAGACAAGGGAGTTTATTTAGGAAAAGGAGTACTTAAAGCTGTTCAAAATGTGAATACTGCAATAGCCGAAGAGTTGCAAGGTGCTTATGTTTTTGAACAGACGGCGATTGATAATGCGTTAATTAAATTAGATGACTCAGAAAATAAGGGAAATTTAGGAGCTAATGCAATTTTAGGTGTTTCTATGGCTGTTGCTCGTGCTGCAGCTGAGGAAGCAGGAATCCCTCTTTATAATTATCTAGGAGGAGTTAATGCAAACATGCTTCCTATTCCGATGATGAACATTTTAAATGGTGGTTCTCATGCCGACAACAAAATAGACATTCAGGAATTTATGGTGATGCCAGTTGGAGCTTCAACTTTTGCTGAAGGATTGAGAATGGGAACCGAAATTTTTCATAACCTAAAAGCAGTATTAAAAAGCAAAGGACATTCAACTAATGTTGGTGATGAAGGTGGTTTTGCGCCAAACTTAGGATCGAACGAAGAAGCTATCGAAACGATACTAATCGCAATTAAAAAAGCGGGTTACAAAGCAGGAAAAGATGTTTTTATTGCGTTAGATGCTGCGGCATCAGAATTTTATAATAGCAATAAAAAATTATACGAATTTGAATCAACTGGAGATAAAAGAACATCCAGCGAAATGGTGGATTATTGGAAAGGATGGGCTAACAAATATCCCATACTTTCTATCGAAGATGGCTTAGCTGAAGATGATTGGTCGGGATGGGCTAATTTAACCAAATCTATAGGGCAAAAAGTTCAAATAGTTGGTGATGATTTGTTTGTTACCAACACCAAACGATTAGCCAAAGGAATTGAAGAAAAATCTGCTAACTCTATTTTGATTAAATTAAATCAAATAGGAACTTTAACAGAAACCATCAATGCTGTTAACATGGCAAATAACGCTTCTTTTACCTCTGTCATGAGTCATCGCTCGGGCGAAACAGAAGATAGTTTTATTGCAGATTTAGCCGTGGCATTAAATACAGGACAAATAAAAACAGGGTCAGCTTCTCGTTCCGATAGAATGGCGAAATACAATCAATTGTTAAGAATTGAAGAAATGTTAGGTGGTTCTGCTCAATATTTAGGGAAAAATTTCAAGTTTTTAAGGTAAGGACATTATTTTTTTTGATAAATATTCGTGTTGATTTCAGAACTTTTATGATGATTAATCTTTTTTAGGATTTTTAATTATAGTATATTTATTCTTTTTTAAATAAAGGCAACCTAATAAAGTATGTTGCGTCTTGTATTTATACTCAAATAGAATAATTCATGAGGTCAATTAATAAATATGCAATTTTTTTCATTTATTTCTTTTTAATTCTTTTTGTTGATAAAGATTTATTCTCTCAAGGAGCTGGTTGCAATACGGCAGATCCTTTTTGTACGGGAACTACAGCCACTTTTCCTGCGGGTGTTAATAATGGTACAGCTGCAGCAGGTAATGATTATGGCTGTTTAGGTTCTCAACCCAATCCTGCATGGTATTATTTGCAAATAGATAACCCAGGAAGTATGACCATAGATATGAGCAGCAATCCTGCCGTTGATATTGATTTTGCGCTATGGGGACCATTCCCCGATTATCCTACTGCGATGGGAAATTGTGGCTCTTTACCAGCTCCATCTTCATGTAGTTATTCAACAGCAGCAACAGAAACGGCTACTATTACTGGTGCTAGTACTGGTCAAATCTATATTTTATTAATAACCAATTTTTCTAATTCGGCTACTGATATTTCATTTACAAATACTTCAGGAGCTGCTACTACCAATTGTTCAATACTTCTACCTTGCCTTATAACAAGTTTATCAACAAATCCAACAGCATGTAATCCTGCAACTAACACCTATGGAGTTAGTGGAAGTGTTTCTTTTACTGACCCTCCAACCACAGGTACACTAACTTTTACCGATTGTCATGGAAATAGCCAAGTCATTAATGCACCATTCACAAGTCCTATCAATTATAATATTACGGGAATAACGGCGAATGGAGTCCCCTGTAACGTAACAGCTGTTTTTTCTGCCACTCCGGCTTGCACTTTTACAACTAATTATCCTTCTCCTGCACCATGTGCAGTTTCCTGTGCCATCACGAGCATGCCCATAGCGATGACGAACTGTTACAATACGCCATTT
>CAYHWX010000131.1:893-9399 GCA_964360245.1 uncultured Vicingus sp. | reverse complement strand
AGTAGTTTTAGTGAGCGATTCTTTTCTAGAATCTTCAACGCAGAAGCTAATCCGATAATACCTGCGCCAACAACAATTACATCATATTTCATTTATCTTAGCTCAACTTTAAGAGTTCATCATAAAATCTTTTTACTACGGACTTACGAGAAAAGTTATTATATGCTTCATTGCGTCCATTCTTTCCGAGGTCTTTAATCATACTCTTATTGTTACGGAAGTAAATTATTTTTTCTGAGAGCATTTGAGAATTTTCCGGTTCAACGAATATTCCGCAATCGGCTTCTTCCATAATTTTTCTTGCTTCACCATCAACGCAAAGAAGTATTGGAATTTCAGCCGCCATACTTTCGTAAAGTTTAGATGGAATTGTGATCTTGAATATCTCGCGGTGAACAAGAGGAATGATCATTACATCAAACAACATTATATATTTTATAACATCTGTTCTGGAAACCGGCGGAATCAAAATGACATTAGTTAGATTATTAGTTTTAATTTCCTTTTCGATCAAATCTTTTTCAACACCATCGCCAATTATGAAATAAACAATTTCTTTGTAATCCTTAGTTAATCTGGCAGCATCGGTAATAATTTTCAAACCTTGTGCGCTGCCGATATTACCGGCATAACCAAAAACTAATTTATCAGAGAGTTGATATTTTTCAACTAGTGACGGATCGCGTGGCTCATGCTTTATTAAATCTGTGTTAACAAAATTCGGTATGTACAAAATCTTTTTAATATATGAATGACTTTTTGATAAACGTTCGTTGGTAAGTTTTGTAACAACGTTAACCATATCAGCATGGCGGTAGATCCAATGTTCTAACTTTTGTGCTAATTTAATTACTGAATCATTTTTTAGATAGCCAAGCGCTGTTGCAGATTCCGGCCAGAGATCGCCGATATCAAAAAAGAATTTTGATTTTTTAAACTTCTTAGCAAAAACTCCGGTAATTCCGGTAAACAACGGCGGAGCTATGGTAAGTATATAATTAATTTTTCCAACTTTGAATAACATTACAAAAAGTGAAGAGAGCATAAACGATCCGTAATAAAGAATCCGCTTTATATAACTTCCTCTATCCGAAGCATATACGAATGTTCGATAGATTGTGTAACCACCTTCTTCTATCTTTTCATAAAGTTTGTAATTTGTTTTTACTTTGTCCTTACTCATTAAATAACTTGGGTAAGGAGTGATTACAATAATCTCCATTCCCAGATCGCGCAATCCTTCAGCGAAGCCGACGCTTCTTTGAGAACCGCCGCCGATTTCCGGCGGATAATATTGAGTAATGATTACAAATTTTTTCATCGGGAAATATTTTTCTTTTCCAGCTCAGTTTTCTGAATTATATCCGAAATACGTTCGGCTATTGATTTCCAGGAATACTCCTGTGCTTTCTCAATTCTTTTTCTATTTCGTTCGGGTAAATTATCTTCAATTGACCTCTTTATCAACCCTACAAACTCATTATCATTCTTAGCTATAAACACTAAATCTTTAAATTTTCTCACCTCAGGTAGATCGGAAGATAATACAGGAATTCCCATAGATATATACTCGAGTAGTTTAAGCGGATTTGCTGCAATTGTTAATTCATTAACCTCGAAAGGAATTAATCCCAAATCAAATAACGATGCATAATTAGGAAGCATAGAGTATTGAATTTCACCAAGGTAGAAAAAATTTTTGAATTGTTTTAACGGATTTAAATTTCTTAACGACTTCCCGATGAATATGAAAGAGTAGTTCGGATAAGTGTTTAAACATTTTTCAATTACATCTAAATTTATCCATTCGGATATCAAGCCAAAAAAACCGGCAACCGGTTTGGGAATTTTTTTTATCTCATCCGGAATTTGATCAATTCGTTTTTGAAAATGCTCACAATCCACACCTTGAGGAAGAAAATAACTTTTCCCGTTTGAGGGTTTCCTTGTATTTACCAAAAGATCTGAAACTGAAAAGCTTGTATTTACTTTTTGAAGCAGCTCATGTTCAAAATCAACAAGCTCTTTGAATGTCCCTTCCAGTTTAGAATAATCATCAAGACAAAAATAATGCGATGAACTCTCACCAATTTCTCCGACTATATCCGATACCAGCGGAGAAGAAGTAAGCAGAACGGGATTAACAATTTTGTAAAAATCAATTGCTTGAAATAATTTTTTCTTTAGACCTTTTTTGTTGAAGTATCGAATTAATTTGTAATTGTGAAAAGGAATTACGAATGGATGAAGTTGAATTGGAGTTTTTTGATCAGTTTTTTCATTGATCTTTTTTTTAGTGAAAACATTTACAAGTTTTTTTGCTGCGCGATTAAAATCTTTAAGATTAAAATTCGGTTTGCGCAATCCAAGAGAGCCGATCCAAAATATTCTATTATTTTTTAATAATTCTTTAGTAATATGCTGAAGCGTTGAAGGTAATCTTCCCCAATCATCACTGAATATTATTATGTCTCTACCGGTAAGCAATCTATTTATTCTCTTTGTAATTAAAGGAGTTTCTGCTTTAGGATTTCTAAAATTTTCTCAGATGCTTTACCATCGCCGAAAGGATTTTGCTTCGGGAAAAAATTAAAATTCTGCGATTGTTTTTTATCTATGTCTGTAAAACATTCATTAATTAATTTTCTGTCGCTACCGGTTAAAAACGCATATCCGGCTTTAACAGCTTCATTTCTCTCCGTTACCCCGCGCATGACAATTATTGGTTTACTAAATACAAAACATTCTTCCTGAACTCCCCCGGAATCACTCATAATAAAATGGCATCGGCTCATCATATACAAGAAGTTAAGATAATCCATTGGCTCGGTAAGAATAAAATTCTTTGTCCGGCTTAGAATATCACGGACCGGATTAACAACATTTGGATTTAAATGCACAGGATAGATGAAATTATATTCGGGATATCTTTCAGCCAGTGCTTCAAGCGTATAGAGTAAATCTTTCATCTCATCACCAAATTTTTCTCTGCGGTGAAGTGTAATAAGAATATATTTTTTTGAAAAAATATCAGAACCAAGTTTTGATTCAATATCAGTTTTAATCTGAAGCGAATATTTTGGATCATCAAGTTTATTTTTTATTTGTAGAAGCGCATCTACAACTGTGTTGCCGGTTACAAAAATAGATTCACTTGAGAATCCCTCCCTTAACAAATTTTGTTTTGAATCTTCTGTTGGGACAAAATTAAAATCGGAGATTACCGAGATAAACCTTCTATTAGCTTCTTCGGGATAAGGATGAAGAACATCATAGCTTCTCAAGCCTGCTTCAACATGTGCAATTTTAATCTGCTTATAAAAAGCTGCAAGCGCAGAAGTAAAAGCTGTTGTCGTATCGCCCTGCACCATTAAAATATCCGGTTGATATTTTTCGATCGAATCTTTTAGCCGTATCAATGAATTCGAAGTTATATCAAAAAGCGTTTGGTTCGGTTTCATTAGATCGAGATCATCATCAATTCTCAAATCGAAAATTTCCAATACTTGTTGTAACATTTCTCTATGCTGTCCGGTAGAACAAACTATCGTCTCAAAACTTTTTTCTTTTTTTAGAACTTGAATAACCGGGGCAAGTTTTATCGCTTCGGGACGAGTGCCGAAAACAATCATAATTTTTTTCATGCAATCGCCTTTTGATTTTTAGCAGGATAAACAAATATCGAGCGTAAATAACAACCCGATTTTTTTATCAATGATTTGTTCCCTTTTATTAATCCTACAACAAAATATAATGGAAAGCGGAGAAGTAAACCCAATTCATGTATTGAAACTGCAAGTAAAAATTTAATTCCTCTAAAATGTTTCTGAAAAAATTGAATTTTAGATACGTGCTGATTTCTAAATTTTAACCAAAGATTAGAATCAGTACTTGCACCGCCGATATGAATTAACTCGCCACACGGATAATAATAAACTTTTCCTCCTTTGGACTTCCATCTATAACACAAATCAGTTTCTTCGTAGTAGAAAAAAAACCGCTCATCAAGTCCGCCAAGTTCTTTTAATATAGTGTGTGGAAGAAAAAGAAAAGCTCCCTTCACTGCATCAACTTCAATTGGTTCTGTTATTAATTCATCATTCAAATGATATTTGCTTAGAGTTTTACTTTTTGGAAATAACTTGTATAGAAAAAAATTCTCGCCGAATAAATTTGGTAGCGTATCGAAATCAACAATAGAAATTTGATGAGTACGGTCTTCATTTAAAAGTTTACATCCGATAATAAATTGATCATTATTTTCTTTAGAAAATTTTACAACTTTAGAAATCACATCTTCTATAAACACAACATCATTATTTAACATTAGTATATATTTGCCGCTTGCTTCCTTAAAACCTTGATTGTTCGCTGCAGCAAATCCTTTGCTGGTTTCATTCAAAACAAATTTTACTTTAAGGTATTTCGAAATAATCTCATTTATTCCTCTCTCTATTGAGCCGTTATCAACAACAATTACTTCAAAAGTTATTTCTTTAGTCTCGAGGAACAATGTTCTCAGACAATTATCAAGAAGAGGAAATGAGTTATAATTAACTATTACGATTGATACATCAACCATCTTGGGTCTTCATAGGAATGAAATGAGTATTATTTTGGAGCAAATATAAGTGTTATCAATTAAAGATTTGATTTTTATTTTTATCTTGAAGTTACATTTTTATTCAACATGGAACCTCTATGCCAAAAGTATTAATCTCTCTTTGCCTGATCTTTTCAATAATCTTTTTGGATTACTCTTCTTCAGATGCTCAATCGTTATCGAACAAAAGATATGAAGCGGCAGAAGGAAAAATCGTCGGTATATGGCCACATAACGACCGCTTAAAATCACCGGAAAGATTAAAAGAATTGAAAGACCGCTGGGGATTCAATTATATACTTCTTGCAGCAATTTACGGAGAAAAAGAAAAGTCGCTCGCAAATGATGCCGGCTTTGACTCATTACATATAATGCATCAAATTTATTTGCCCGACTTGATCCATGATAAAGAATTGGTTATTCGGAACATTAAAAATGTCGGAAAGATTTGGGCTTATTATTTCGATGAACCAATCAGCCGCGGGCAATCATATATTCAATTTTTACAATTGATAATAGAACTAAGCAATAGCGGATTTTATCCACACGCAAAATTTATTGTAAGTGAAGTTGATGAAAAAAAAGCAGCGCGTCTTCTGAGAGTAGCGGATGGAATAATGTACAGTGGTTACGGCAATAAAGAAGCAATGGGTTTAGACCAAGTGAAAACATGGACCGAGTGGAAACAATATCTTGGAGAAATATTTTCATTAACATGGATTAGCTCCGATCAAGATTCAAATGAATATCGAACGTTGCTTAAAGCCGCGCGGGATTTGGGATTTAATGCAGTTTGGTTTTATGCTCTTGAACCGATTCGTGAAGGTGAAGAAGTCAGCAACAGTAATTATGAAAATTTTTGCGAAGCCGCTGTTGAATATGGATTTATGAAAATAAAAAGCTAAGCCAATTTAAATTTTTGAATAAATCTTTTTCCTAATTCTTCTTTATTTACCAATCTAAAGAATATTATTAATTCTTCCCCGCCGAATATTTTTGTAACAATTGTAGTAATAAAAATTATAACAGGAGATAATATTAAATATGGAATAACCGGCAAGAAAGATAGCACATACAAACCAATACACATTAATAAAGACCAAAGTAAAACTTTATAACGACCGATTGACGGTTTGTAGTTAAATTTATTTAGAACCATTAGAATGAAAACAAACGATGCAAAGCTTGCAATTAATTTTGCCAATGAAGCGCCAAGAAATGAATATTGAGGAATTAAAATAAAATTTAATGCAAGATTAACTACAACCTGAATTGCCCCGTAAAGAAAATTATAGAATTGCTTATTCTTTGCTATCAAAACTACAAGAGTGTAAAATGTAAAGAACAAAAAGATCTGACACCAATATAGAATTGAAGCAGGCAGTGAAGCAGATAAGTATTGCGGACCAAAAATGAAATTAACAAGTGAGTTCGATTCAAACGTAAACACAGCAGCAATAATAAATGCAATGAAGTAGAGAAGTTTAATTACAAGATTGGAAAGAAAATCCGAGCTGACTTTATCCGACATTCGTTTAACTAAAATTGGAAATACTGTTGTCACTATTGCGCCCGGAATAATGCTTAAGGGCATAGTTAATCGTACACCTGCAGAATAAATTCCTACAGCATAAGGACCTTTGTAAGCATTAAGAATAACTATATCTATCTGCATAAATATTGTGGTTAGAATTACAAATCCGAATAACGGTATTGATTCTTTTAACAGCCAAAGTCCATGATCAAGTCTTAGTTTAAATTTATAATCAAATTTTTTCTTCAAGAAATAAAAAGAAAGAATAAATCCCGGAACGCTTGATACCGAATAAACAATTACAAAGTAGAAGACCGGATCTTTCACAAAAGGGATAAACATTATCATCAAAAGAAGGAATAAATTATCTAATATTGCCAATGTCATTGGATAATGCATTTTTAGATTTACTTTGAACGGAGTTGTAAGGAGTTCCCGGAGACAAACAGTTTTAGCCGAGAGAATAATTGTCGTAAAGAGAATATTTGATAATACTATTTCCCTTGAAGAATAATTTAGAAATGGAGCTGCAAAATTAAAAATCACAATAAGAATTACATAGAGTAAAAAACGAAGAGACAATGCGCTGCTGAATAAATGAAAATTATTTTTCTCTTTGGAAAATTCACGGAAGACAATGGGTTCGATTCCGAAATCAACAAACTTGGAAAGAATACCAATAATAGCGAGAAGACTGCTGAACTTTCCGAAACTTTCTACACCTAAAAAACGGGCGGTTAGAACAATTGCGATAACATTTATAATAAAAGCCGCAGCTTGTCCAAACGAAAGCGAAAAAACATTTTTTGTTATTTTGTCGATAGAGATTCTACTCTAGATATAATTAGAAATATTTTTTTTGTAATACTCGTACGTTAGATGGATTCCCTCTTCTAACGTAACGTTCGGTTTCCATGTAGTTAGCTCTTGCAGTTTAGAAATATCAACGGTGATATCGCCGGTTTCTATTTTTTCATAGTTTTCAGGCCAAGGAATAAACTCCATCTTTCCATTGTTAACACAGTTGATAATTGATTGGACCATATCGCGAAACTTAGTCGATTTTCCTGAGCCAATATTAATTACCTCACCAGCGGATTTTGAGGACATTGCTGAAAGTATCATCGCGTCAACAATATCGTCAACATAGATGTAATCTCTTAATTGTTGTCCCTCACCGTATATCTTTATCGTTTTATTTTCCATCGCTTGTCTAATGAACCAGCCGATTAACGAGTACTTACTATGTTTAATCTGCTGGCGTGGACCATACGGATTTGTTAATCGTAAAATTGTAGATGGAATTCCAAAATCTTTATAGTACATCAGTAAATATTTCTCCGAGGTCAATTTGTGAATTCCATATAAACTCAATGGATTTGTCTCGCACTGCTCTGTAACTAAAGAAGTTTCCACTTTACCATAAACCATCCTGGAACTAGAGAAAATTATTTTTGCACTCAGATTAAATTTACGGCATGTCTCTAAAATGTTTAACGTCGCGCGGGCATTAAGATCTAAATCTTCAAATGGAATGTTAAGACTATCGATATAACTTACTTGAGCGGCGAGATGAAAAATAAGATCTGCTTTTTCGATTAATGGCGTGATTGCTTCAGTATTTCTAATATCATCAACAACTACATTTAGTTTTTCTTTAACATCTTCTACATTAAATAGATTTCCGCCGTAAAGCGGGTGAAGATTATCTATTATTGAAATGCTTGCACCTAAGCCCAATAATTTGCGGGCTAAATTACTTCCAATAAACCCGAGCCCGCCGGTAATTAACACATTTTTATTTTCGTAATATTTTTCCATTTCATTTTTCGCTAAAAAAGACTTTCTGAAAAGGTCTGTAAAACTTAGTTACTGCTTTTCAATTCATCGTATAATTTTTTATAACTCTTTGTCATGTTCTTTAAGGAGAACCTTTCTTTAAGCGATGAATTATATTCAACAATGTCGCTTCTGGTTTTATAAATTTCAAATATTTTATCAAGGTACTCTTCAATATTATCAAGACAGAATAATTGTCTTTGATCATTGCCAACAATATCAGAATTCCCGCCAACATTAGATGCAAGTATTGCAATAGGCACGTACAATGCTTCAATTAAACTTATTGACACTCCTTCATAGCGTGATGGTAGTGTAAAAAGATCAAACCCTTGCATATATTGATGAGAATCTTTTAACTCGCCTAATAAGAAAAAGTCTTTTGTAATTCCATGTTTTTCTATTTGTTGAAGATAATTATTCCTGTCTGATCCATCTCCGATAATAACAACTTTTGCTTCTGGAATTCTTTCTTTTATCAAATAAAATTTTTGAATGAGAAACTCGTAATTCTTTTGATAAGCTAATCT
>CAYHWX010000131.1:0-883 GCA_964360245.1 uncultured Vicingus sp. | reverse complement strand
GCTAATCTTCCCGTTGATCCAATTATAAAACTATTTGTCAAGTCGAAGCCGGTCTTATCGGAAAAATATTTTCTCGCTTCATTCTTTGACATGAAATGCATGTTTTTCTCTTCAAGTCCATTATATATAACCTCTGCAGATTCAATCATAGATTCATTTTTTAGGTCATTCATATTTGTTTCGCATTCAAAAACAATTTTATCAACCGCTTTAAGCAAAAGCTTATAGTAAATCTTAGCGAAAGATTTAATTATAGCGTTTGAAGAATAATTGCGATCGATAAAAGATAAGCCATGGAACGTAAAAAGGGTTTTAGGCTTCTTGCGTAACAGCTTTGCTGAGATAGCACCTATCAGAGTATTAGAACTATTAAGATGGATAATGTCATAACTATTTGCTTTTAACAAGCGATAAAGGTCATAAATAAAATAAAATGAATTGAGAATATTAAGGTTTCTCTTTAGCGAGTTTAAATAATAGTAAGGAATCTGTTCTTTTTCTAGTTCTCCGAACAAATAGTTTCCATCACCTGCAGCTACTTCAATTTCATAGCCCATTTTCTTCAATGCAGCAGCGAGGTTCAGAACAAATACTTGCGCACCCCCAATATCAGATTTTGTTATAACGAACAGTATTTTCATGGTCTCTTAATTAAATATTCTAATTCAACTAAAAATTACACTCGTTGAAAATTTCAACTAATTTATTTGTGGTTTCTTTTATGTTAAACTTTTTTGACTGCTCTAATGCTTTTAATTTCATAAGTGAATAAAAGTCAGCATCCTTTTCCAATTTTAAAACATCATTTACAAATCCAATATAATCATCCGGATTATGAACCAATCCTCCCTCTCCCACAACTTCAATTAAAGCAGAGGTGTTT
>CAYHWX010000130.1:0-9419 GCA_964360245.1 uncultured Vicingus sp. | reverse complement strand
AGAACTAGCCATGGAATTTCTCGACATCACCACATTTCCTTGGTCATCTTTAATGGTATATGAATTTTCGTATCCTGCTAAATTGGTAGTTGTTTGTAAATAAAATCCGCCGCTATAAACGGCAGGTTTTGTAAAAGTACTTTTTGCGTAATTGTTGTTGGTATAACCATCAGCACCACCATTTGGAGAACTAATACTTACTTCAAACACATTTGTTGTAGCCATTGTATTCCAAAATGTTTGAGATAATATAGGTAAGGTAACTTCTTCTTTTTCTAAAAAATCTAAACTTCCACTCCAATTGTAAATTTCTGGTGTTCCTCCAAGCACGTTGTAAGTAATGGTTAATGATGTTAAAGTAGTAGAGCCAGTATTTTGTATAATAATTTTTGGGTCGGCACAAATAGGATTTATTTTACTTCTAAATTCCCAACTATTAGGAGAAATAATTTCATCAATAGCAGCATCTAAGTTAAAGTTTGCTGCACCATAAGAAATTAATTGCATGGAAACCCAATAATTTCCTTCCATACCACCAGCTGTTGTTTCCATTCCATAATTTAATGATACTGTTGAGCCTGAAGTTACAAAAGGAGTTAATTCATGGTCGTAGGTGTCGGTAAATGCACCAGGACACCAACCAGCTCTATCGTATATCCATGTTCCACCTTGTGCAATTACAGGGTTGGAAGCACAAGGTTTCCAATTGAGCCACTCAAATCTTTTTACCCCGTCAACATAAATATTATGATTTTTAGGACAGAATTCAGCACAGTTTTGAAAGCCTCCAAACCAATGCCCACTAGTTCTAGTTTTTATTCTAAATTGAGAAGCAGTAGGATTTAATTGATAATCAATCGATGGTAATACAGCATTGTTTGCAATATCGGCATGTTGCCAGTTTCCTACCCAAAT
Source organism: uncultured Vicingus sp. (assembly GCA_964360245.1). Taxonomy (GTDB): domain Bacteria; phylum Bacteroidota; class Bacteroidia; order Flavobacteriales_E; family Vicingaceae. The sequence goes on along the minus strand of CAYHWX010000130.1, from coordinate 8,504 downwards.
TTGTTCAGTATTTAATATATCTCTAGGAGGAGTACCTTTAATCATTACAAATTTTAAATCAATTAATTCTTGCTGGTTTCCTGCAGCAATTTCAACAGTATCATGAAATAATGGTTTATAATCGGTAACATCATACACCCATCTAAATCCATTGGCACCTAAACTTAAACCAATACCGTAAGGAGTTACATAATTTTGTAATTGAAATGTTGTTTCCTGATAGGTATTAATAAATTGGTTATCATAGTTAATAAAAGTAGAATCTATCACACTTCCATATTGATTATAGGTATATATCCAACCAGATTCCCATCCATAAGTAGTGTCTATTGCTGTTTGAGTAATTCCTGTAACACTAGTATCTATACTTGTTAGGTATTGAATAATGCTTACAGGGGAATTCATTATTGAATCTATTATCAATACAGAATCTAAATGTGATGAATAAATTCCTTGGGTAAAAATGATGTTAGGTCTTTCTGAAGAAACAACCATGTTTCGGCTCAAATCCCAACCTTTAATGTATTTCCATTGAGGCATCCCTAATAAGTTTCCTGCATTTGCATTTACTGATAAATCGGTAGCAGACGTGCCATTCATATCATCAAATTTGAAATAGGCTTGTAAATTAGCATAATTAGGATGTGTTGCATTCAAATCTTTATACATCCATTGTTGAATGGTAGTGCTATCTAAAACTGTATTCCAGACAGTAAATTCGTGAATTAAACCATCGTACATTCCTGAATTGTTTCCTGGTCCTCCTATTCTAAACTTAGTTATTCCGCTCATAGTTTTTGTTTTTCCGGTACCACTCAGCCATAATGAGCCATTTAAAAATATTTTCATTTTACCAGTCGATACATCTTTTGTAAATGCCCAGTGATTCCATTGTCCTTCAAAATCATTTACGTTTGCAACTTGATTTATTCTATCGTAAGAATTAGTTCCTGAATTTCCAGCATCCCAATAAACATTACTATTGCTCCATGGTAAATGAGAGTTAACCACTCTATTTCCACTGGCATCTAAACCTTCAAAAATATAGGCGTTTTCGGGCATTTTGGCTGCATCACCATAAGCCCAAAAGGAAATGGTGATAAAACTATCAATAGCTGCAAAAGCAGTTGTTGGAACTTCCACATAATCACCCCAAACGAATTCCAAAGTACCATCATCTTGAGGAGAATATACTGTAGAATTAAAAGTGGTAGTTTCACCAACCAAAGTTGGAGCCGCTCCACCCGCAGGATTACTAAAACTAAATTCAATTACCAAATTTGAAACTCCATCCCAACTAAAAGGAGTAGTTAAATTAATGGTATTTATACCAGTAGAACCTATCGTAGTATTCTTTTTATAAACTTCGGTAAAACCTGTTTTTTCATAAACGGTTTCACTTAAAGTAGTTAAAGAAGTATGCTTTATTTTAATGGTTAGATAATTTAAGTTGTTACCTAAAGCAGAAAAATCAAATTTTAACTTGTCAATACTTCCAGCAGTTAAACCAGCAGCAATTAATTCACTTGTTTTCCAAAGATATTGAGCTTTTCCATTCGCATTAGAAGCATTAAAAGTATGAGTAATTGGTGTCGAACCTGAGCCAATAGTGTAATCTGTTTCAGAAGTAGTATTGTCATAAACAATAAAATATTGATTTTGTTCATGGTAAGTATAGGTGGGAAAGGTTACATAATTGATAGTATCGGGATAAATTCCATTTATTTGATACCTGGAAGAGCCTATATTATTGTGTTGATATAAGTTGGTGAGAGTAGTATAATCCCATTCGCCACAAGGATACTGATCTTGAGTTGTCGCAGCATCGCATTTAAGCGTATAATACATTAATATTTTTTGATAATTGATGGTGTCTGAAGGAAAAATATACCATCCTCTTCTTTTGGTGATATCATTAAAAGTTAAAGTTTGAACAATTGTAGTATCTTGAGCGATAAGAATATTAACAATAAAGGTTAGTAGCAATGCACTTAATATGATTTTTTTCATAAGTTGATAATTTTATTTGTTCATCAAAAGTAATATATTGAAAGGTCTATGAAGGGAACGAAAATTTAGTAAATTTGAAATCCTAAAAACTAATTTATGAATTCAAAAGCATTAGCAGATAAAATTGTGGATCAAATGCTAGATAAAGACCCATTTACAAAATGGTTGGGTATTGAAATCATTTCTATTAAAGAAGGAAGTTGTGAGTTAAAAATGAAAATAAGAGATGAAATGCTCAATGGATTTGAAATAGCACATGGTGGAATAACATTTAGCTTAGCAGATAGTGCTTTAGCTTTTGCTTCCAATTCTCATGGGCGAATATGCGTTTCTTTAGAAACATCTATTTCGCATACCAAACCATGCAAATCTGGTGATTTAATTTTTGCAAAGACAGCGGAAGTGTCCATTACCAATAAAATAGCAATTTACAACATCACCATTACTAATCAAGAAAAAGAAGTGGTAGCTTTGTTTAAAGGAACTGTTTATAGAACAGATAAATTATTTTAAAATTTTTATCAATGAAAGAAGCCTACATTATAGATGCCATTAGAACTCCGATTGGAAGTTTTGGAGGAACATTAGCTGCAGTAAGAGCAGATGATTTGGGAGCATTAGTGATTAAAGAATTATTAAAAAGAAACCCAACCATAATTCAAGAAGACATTGAAGATGTTATTTTTGGTTGTACCAATCAAGCAGGTGAAGACAATAGAAATGTTGCCAGAATGAGTGGATTATTGGCAGGCTTACCTTGTAAAGTTGGAGGAGAAACCGTAAATCGGTTATGTGCATCTGGAATGGCATCGGCAATCAATGCTTCTAGGGCAATAAAGTTAGGTGATGGAGAAATTTACATCGTTGGAGGAGTAGAAAATATGTCGAGAGCTCCTTATGTAATTTCCAAACCATCAACTGCATTTGGTACAGATTCCAAAATGCATGATTCCAGTTTTGGATGGCGTTTTATTAACCCTAAAATGCACCAACTTTATGGAACTGAAGGTATGGGCGAAACAGCAGAAAATTTGGTAGAATTATACAAAATTAGTCGAGAAGACCAAGATCAATTTGCTTATTGGAGTCAGATGAAAGCAACTGCAGCACAAAAAAATGGAAGGTTAAGAGAAGAAATTGTTGCCGTTGAAATTCCTCAACGAAAAAAAGAAGCTATAATTTTTGATAAAGATGAGTTTATTAAACCTTCCACAACTTTAGATGGATTAGGCAAACTGCAAGGAGCATTTAAAAAAGAAGGAGGAAGTGTAACAGCAGGAAATTCCTCAGGTTTAAATGATGGAGCTGCAGCTATGCTCATTACTTCAGAACAAGCAGCTAGTAAATATAATTTAGCTCCAATGGCTCGTATTGTTTCGAGTGCTATAACTGGTGTAGAACCAAGAATAATGGGAATAGGTCCTGTTTATGCTTCAGAAAAAGCATTAAAAAGAGCTGGGTTAACCTTGGATGACATCGACATTATTGAATTAAATGAAGCATTTGCTGCACAAAGTTTAGCTTGTACTCGTAAAATGGGAATTGCTGATAATGATGCTCGAATTAATCCAAATGGAGGTGCTATTGCCATTGGGCATCCACTAGGAATGTCAGGCACTCGGATTATTCAAACAGCAGCCATTGAACTTCAAAAGCAAAACAAAAAATATGCTTTGGTTACTTTGTGTATTGGTGTTGGTCAAGGTTATGCTACAATTATAGAAAGAGTTTAAATTTTCATCTTCGATGGCTGAAATAGATACAGAAAAGGAAAAAAAAGAAATTCTTCAAGCATACCGAGGCTTGTTGAAGGCAGCTAAGCATGCTAAAAAAGATGTCGCAACTAGAAAACGAATTAGAAAAGCCTTTGAAATTGCAGTTGATGCTCATAAAAACGACCGTAGAAAATCTGGAGAACCATATATTTTTCATCCAATTGCTGTAGCAAGGATATGTGCTGAAGAAATTGGCTTAGGAGCAACTTCCATTATCTGTGCTTTACTCCACGATACTGTTGAAGATACAGAAATGACCATTGAAGAAGTTGAAAATATATTTGGAAAAAAAGAGGCACTAATAATTGATGGACTAACTAAAATATCTGGAGTTGTAGATAACAATGTTTCTTTACAAGCAGAAAATTTTAGAAAAGTATTACTAACGCTTTCGGAAGATGTTCGAGTTATCTTAATTAAAATTGCCGATAGATTGCACAACATGCGAACTATCGATTCCATGAGAAGGGATAAGCAGTTAAAAATTGCTTCTGAAACTTTATTTTTATATGCTCCATTAGCTCACAGATTAGGTTTGCACTCCATCAAATCAGAATTAGAAGATTTATCTTTTAAATGCCAAGAACCAGAAGCATTTAAAGAATTAGTAACTAAATTAAAAAAAACACAGGAAGTAAGAGAAAGATTTATTAACAAGTTTTCTTTACCAATAAAAAAAGGATTAGAAGAAAAAGGATTCAAATTTGAAATTAAGGGCAGACCAAAATCAATTTATTCCATTTGGAATAAAATGAATACTAAAAACATCCCTTTTGAAGAAGTATATGATTTATTTGCTATCAGAATTATTATTGATTCTGAAAAAGAGGAAAATGAAAAATCTGATTGTTGGCAAGTTTACTCTGTAGTTACAGATTATTATCAACCCAATATTGATCGATTAAGAGATTGGATTTCAGTGCCAAAAACCAATGGATATGAGTCCTTACAAACAACAGTAATGAGTCCAACTGGAAAATGGGTAGAAGTTCAAATCAGAACCAAAAGAATGGATGATATTGCTGAGAAAGGTTTTGCTGCACATTGGAAATACAAAGAAGGAGGCGTTGAAAGTCAATTTGATAGATGGATTAATCAAGTTAGAGAATTACTAGCGAATACTGATGCAAATGCGTTGGATTTAATAGATGATTTTAAACTAAATCTATTTTCAGATGAAATTTATGTTTTTACACCTAATGGAGACATGAAAAATTTGCCAACAGGTGCAAGTGCATTAGATTTTGCTTTCGCAGTTCATTCTCAAGTTGGAACAAACTGTTTGGGTGCGAAAGTTAATAATAAGTTGGTTCCATTAAGTTATCAACTAAATAGTGGGGATCAAGTTGAGATACTAACATCAAGCAAGCAAAAGCCAAAAGAAGAATGGTTAAATTTCGTTCAAACCCAAAAAGCAAAATCCAAAATAAAATCAGTATTAAAAGACGAAAAAAGAATAGTTGCTGAAGAAGGAAAATTAATATTAGAAAAAGAGTTTGAAAAGTTAAAAATATCTTATCATAACATTAGTTTTAAAGAGTTGGAAACCTTTTATAAAGCAACCTCACAGTTAGATTTGTTTTATAGAATAGCTATTAATGATATCGATTTAAATCATTTAAAATCTTTTGTTGTTAAGAAAGGTGTATTACGTCCTAGACGAACAATTCAAAAAAGAGTTAAAAGCTATTTTGAAAGCAGTAAATCTCAAAAAGAAAACTTAAAAAAAGAGATTTTAGTGATTGGAGACAAAATGGAAAAGTTAGATTATAAATTGGCTTCTTGTTGTAACCCAATACCTGGAGACGAAGTTTATGGTTTTATTACTGTTACCGAAGGAATTCTAATTCATAAAACCACTTGTTCAAAAACTGTTCAATTAATGTCAAATTATGCCTATAGAGTATTAAAAGCCCAATGGATTGACGAACAGAATATTGACTTTTTAACCGGATTAAAAATTGTTGGATTTGATGATGTAGGTGTTGTAAATAATATCACTCAAGTTATTTCAAACGAGTTACACGTAAACATGCGGTCACTTAGTTTTGATAGTCATGATGGTATTTTTGAAGGGCGTGTAATGGTTTTTATTAAAGACACTTCTCATTTAACCAACTTAATAAAAAATTTATCAAAAGTAAAAGGAGTAAGAAAAGTAGATCGAATTAATAATTAACCCTTATCACGATTTTTTATTTTCTTCACCAAAACAATAAATTACTTTTCAACAATAAATCAACATTTGCTTTACGTTACTTATTAATTAATAAATTTACTTTTTAATAAATTTCTATGAATACAAATCAGGATCTACAACAAAGGGTAAATTCTATATTTACTTCTTATTTAGAGGAGAAAGGGCATCGTAAAACTCCAGAAAGATTTGCCATTCTTCAAGAAATATATTCTAGCGAAGAGCATTTTCATATAGAAGAACTCTATATCTCTATGAAAAATAAAAAATATAGAGTAAGTAGAGCTACATTGTATAATACGATTGAATTATTGATTGCAGCAAAATTGGTTAGAAAACATCAATTTGGAAATAATATGTCTCAATTTGAACGCTCTTTTGGTTCCAAACAACATGACCATATTATTTTAAGTAACGGAACAGTTATTGAATTTTGCGACCCTAGAATTCAGAATATTAAAGAAACACTTGAAGAAATGTTTGGAGTAACTATTTTACACCATTCCTTAAATTTTTATGCTGTTAAAAAAGATAATTAAAACATGAATTTTTCTTATAAAATAAAAAAAGACAACAATTTCATTCATATTTCTTTTGTAGGAAATTTAATGAACAAGCAACAAGTACAGGACTTATTAGGTGAAATTGAGTTTCATTCAAATGAAGGATTCAATAAAATAATTATTGACTTGTCAGCCATGAAATACATGAACAGTACAGGATTAAATATTTTAATCAACATATTTACTCAAACAAGGAGCAAAGGTGGTGACGTTATCATTACCAATATTCCAGAAAAGATAAAAAAATTACTAGTAATCACTAAATTAAATAGCATATTTAATATAGAGGAAACAGTTGATAAAGCTAAAAAAGTATTGATATAATAAAGTAAAGATGAAAAAAGTAGACGTATTATTAGGACTTCAATGGGGAGACGAGGGAAAAGGAAAAATTGTAGATGTGCTTACGCCAAAATACGATATTATTGGAAGATTTCAAGGTGGTCCAAATGCTGGACATACCCTAGAATTTGATGGAATTAAACATGTCTTACATACTATACCATCTGGCATTTTTCATGATGGTGTAAATAATGTGGTTGGAAATGGAGTTGTTATTGACCCTGTTATCCTTAAAAAAGAAGTTGATGCATTAACTAAATTGGGAGTAGATGTCAATAAAAAACTTTTTATTTCTAAAAAAGCACACCTTATTTTACCCACTCATCGATTATTAGATGCTGCCTCCGAAAATTCAAAAGGAAAAGAGAAAATAGGTTCTACTTTAAAAGGAATTGGACCAACATACATGGATAAAACAGGTAGAAACGGAATTCGTGTTGGAGATTTGTTTTTGCCAGATTTTAAACAACGCTATGATAAATTAGTAGCAAAACATAAACAAATTTTAAAATTTCACAAATTCGAATACAATTTAGAAGAATTAGAAATAGATTTTTATGTTGGAGTTGAACTATTAAAGTCTCTAACAGTAATTGATAGTGAACATTACATCAATGCAGCACTTAAAAACGGACAATCTATTTTAGCCGAAGGTGCTCAAGGCACGATGTTAGATGTTGATTTTGGTTCCTATCCTTTTGTAACTTCATCCAATACAACATCTGCTGGTACTTGTACTGGATTGGGCATTGCTCCCAATAAAATAGGAGAAGTTTTAGGTATTTTTAAAGCTTATTGTACTCGAGTTGGAAGTGGCCCATTTCCAACAGAATTAGACAATGCAGTTGGAGAAGAAATAAGAAAAGCTGGGCACGAATTTGGTGCCACCACTGGAAGACCAAGAAGATGTGGGTGGATAGATTTACCAGCCTTAAAATATGCTATTATGATTAATGGAGTAACTCAATTAATTATGATGAAAGCAGATGTGTTAGACAAATTTGAAACTATAAAAGTTTGCACACATTATATTATGAATGGAGAAAAAATAGATTACATGCCTTACGACATTGTTTCAATGGATGTACAACCCGTTTATAAAGATATGAAAGGATGGCAAACTGATTTAACCAAACTTTCGACTATTGGCGAAATTCCAAAAGAACTAAATAATTATGTTGAATACTTAGAACAAGAATTAAACGTTCCTATTACAATTATTTCTGTTGGACCAGATAGAAAACAAACACTTTTACGAGAAAGTGTTTCAGTTTGATTTTAATAGTACGATTGCCATGTTGAGCGAAGTCGAAACAGCTAATAAAAAAATGAAAGTCCCCGCATTTATTACGGGGTCTTTTTATTTGTTCTTGTTTTTTCTTTTACCTTTTGTTGGCTACAATCAAAAAACTTCCCAAATCGAAATTCTAAACGCAAATACTTTAGAATATGAAGAGATGAAAGGAATTAAAGTGAAACGTTTAATTGGAGATGTTCAGTTAAAACACGAAAATGCATTGATGTTTTGTGACACCGCTTTAATTTATTCCAATTCCAATACTATGGATGCCTTCGGTCATGTAAGAATGAATCAAGGAGATTCTTTGCATTTGTTTG
>CAYHWX010000129.1:0-9423 GCA_964360245.1 uncultured Vicingus sp. | reverse complement strand
TCACTGCTGCCTCCCGTAGGAGTCTGGTCCGTGTCTCAGTACCAGTGTGGGGGATAACCCTCTCAGGCCCCCTACCTATCGAAGTCTTGGTGAGCCTTTACCTCACCAACTAACTAATAGGCCGCATGCCTATCCCTAACCACCGGAGTTTTAAGAACAGAGTGATGCCACTCTGTAATGTTATGGAGTATTAATCTTCATTTCTAAAGGCTATTCTCCAGTTAGGGGTAAGTTGCATACGTGTTACGCACCCGTGCGCCACTCGTCAGCATGTATTGCTACACCTGTTACCGTTCGACTTGCATGTGTTAGGCCTGCCGCTAGCGTTCATCCTGAGCCAGGATCAAACTCTCCGTTGTAATTTATCTTAAATGTTTTTAAGATTGTTTCACTTTCGGAAAGAAATTGAATTCTTTTCTCAAGGATACTTTACCTAATTTTTTTCTATCTTCAATATTTTCAAAGAACACTATAATTATATAGAGAACTATAAATTTTTCAATGCTTCTCAAACATTTATCAAAGGACATTTCCTAGTTTGAGGGACGCAAAAGTACAACTATTTTTTAAACCTCCAAGTAATTGGGCAAATATTTTAGAAAAATATTTTCCTACAACTATTACTTGAAAATTGTACTGATTTTTTGTGCTTTTTTAAAAACCGTTGTCTTAAGCGGCTGCAAATGTAACTGTATTTTTAACACCTACAAATTATAGTTGAGTTTATTTTCTCATCATCCCATATTAATACTGATTATCAGTGAACTAAATTTAAACTATGGGGTAGATTTTGAGAGTGGAACTACTTTACCATTAAAATACCTAGCTCCATTGCTACTAAAATCAGCAATATATGCTGCCATTTCTTGTGCAGTAACTTGTGCTAAATAGTTTGGGAAAGCATTACTCAACATTTCTGTTTGTACTGAACCCAGTGCTAAACAGTTTATTTTTACGTTGGTTTCTTTGTATTCTTCTGCTAACACTTCTGTTAAATTAGCCAAAGCTGCTTTGGAGGAACTGTATGCAGAAAGTCCTGCAAATTTTACACTTCCCTGAAAGCCTCCCATGCTGCTAATGTTGACAATGTGGGTTTGTTCATTTTTATTATTACAGCTAATTACTTCTTTAATTAACGTAGCTGGAGCAAATACATTGGTAGTGAAAACATTTTGCCAATCGGCAGTTGTTGTTTCGGTAAAAGGTTTATTAATAAGCAATCCTGCATTGTTGATGACGATATGAAAGTGTTTGTTTTCTTTCGTTAATATAGTTTGCAGCTCGAGATTAAGAGTTGTGGAATTAAAATCTACCTTATATATATGTATCGTATTTTGGTAAAGTTGAGTACATTCTTGTTTCAGTTGCTCGAGCTTTTCGATATTTCTGGAAAGCACTACCACGTAATTGTTAGCATCTGCTGCAAATTGTTTTACCAACTCGTAGCCAATACCTCTACTACCTCCTGTTATTATTACATTGATCATATTTTACCTGCTTTGCTAAACGATTTTTGGTAGTAAGGAAGCTCTAAACTTGAAATAATAACTCCTTTACTGGTTGATGAATGTACGAATTTATTGTTGGTTAAATAAATTCCGACATGAGAACTTTTTTTTCCATCAATATCAAATATCAAAATATCTCCTTCGGAAAACTTATTTTTTTTCGTATTTTTTAATTGTTTAGCAATGTCAGATGAAGATCTTGGCAAGATTTTTTGGTACACTTCTTTATATAAAACATTAACAAACCCCGAACAATCAACTCCTTCTTGAGTTTGTCCTCCATATTTATATTTTACTCCAATCCATTTATCAATAAAATTATAAAGTGCGATGTTATGGATTTCGGATGGAGTAACATTTAGCAACTCGGCATATTTAGTTTGAACAAGTTTGTGTGTAGTTTCTTTTTTATGTTCTGTTGTTGATTTTTTATTGGAATGACATCCTAAAAAAATGAGCACAACAACTACTAAATATTGATTATATTTATTGAATACCATAATTTTCAAAATTATGATAAAAACAAAAAAAAGGTCTAATGCATATTAGACCTTTTCAACAGTTCAATATTAATAAAGGGAAAGTAAATTCTTAATTGTAAAACTTAGGTTACATCGTAATCTATTATTACTTTTTCGGAAACAGGGTGAGACTGACAAGTTAAGATATAGCCTTCTTTTACTTCGGCATCTGATAAAGAATAATTTAGTTTCATAGTTACTTTGCCTTCTAACACTTTAGCTTTACAAGTACAACAAACGGCACCTTTGCAAGAGAAAGGGACATCAGCACCAGCCTCAATAGCTGCATCTAGAACAGAACTGCCATTAGCTTTTAAATTAAATTTAAACTCATCACCATCCATTAACACTGTTACATGGCTTTCTCCCAAAAAATCTGATTCGATAGTTATCGAGTTTGATTTTTGATTTTTTTCATTTTTAATTTGCGGAGCTAAAAAGAGTTCGAAATGAATTTTATTTTCCTTTACACCAAATTCTTTTAAAGAATCTGATACGTTTTTCACCATATCTTCTGGTCCACATAAATAAAATCCATCAGCTTTTAATAATTCTAAATTTTCTTTAATCAGCAAATTAGCTTTCTCTTTATTTATTCTTCCTTCTAAAAGTGGATTCTCAGCATTTTGTTTACTATACATATAGTATAACGAAAAATGGTTTGGGAATTGATTTTTTAAGTTACTCAATTCATTTCTAAAGATTACATCTTTAGCGGTTTTATTACCATAAAATAACGAAAACTTACCATTCGATTTTAATACTGATTTTATCATTGATAATAAAGGAGTAATTCCACTTCCTGCGGCAAACCCTACTGAATTTGATGATAAATTATTAATTTTAAAATTACCTAAAGGAGGCAAGACATCTAGTACATCTCCAATTTTTAACTTCTCATTTAAAAAAGATGACATTTTTCCATTCATCATCTTTTTTACTCCTATTCTAAAATCATCTTCAAAAGGTGAACTGGATAAAGAATACGCCCTTCTTATTTCTTCTCCATCAACTTCTTTTTTTATGGTTATATATTGTCCTGATTGATAGTTAAATTCGGATTTTAGTTCTGATGGTATTTCGAGTGAAATAGAAACTGTGTCTGGTGTTTCAGTTCTAATCTCTTTAACTTTTAATTTTTTAAATTGACTCATTTTCATTTTTTAATAGCAGCAAAAGTATTATTTATTGCCTTATTATATGATATGCAATAAAAAAATAGTAGGTTGCTATAAAAATCAAGACTAAAGAAAAAATTAGTTCAAATTATGTTAAAAAACATCTTAATTTGGTAACCTTGTGAATTATAGACAATTTTGGTAAAATGACAGATTTAGAAAAATTAAACAAGTTTCAGGAAAAAATTGATGCTGAAGATAAAATAGAGCCGAAAGATTGGATGCCTGAAGAATATCGAAAACATTTACAACGACAAATTTCACAACATGCACATTCTGAAGTTATTGGAATGCAGCCTGAAGGAAATTGGATTAGCAGAGCTCCAAGATTAAGAGCCAAAGTTGTTTTGTTAGCTAAAATTCAGGATGAAGCCGGTCATGGGCAATATCTGTACTCTGCAGCCGAAACATTAGGCAAAAGTAGAGATGAATTTATTGAAGAGCTTCAAAGTGGAAAAGCAAAATACTCAAGTATTTTTAATTATCCTACACTAACTTGGGCAGACATGGGAGCAGTTGGATGGCTTGTTGATGGTGCTGCAATTGTTAACCAAGTATCATTGCAACGAACTTCATATGGTCCTTATGCTAGAGCGATGGTTAGAATTTGTAAAGAAGAAAGTTTTCATCAACGCCAAGGGTATGAAATTATGGCTCACATGGCAAAAGGAACTCCTGAACAAAAAGTAATGGCTCAAGATGCATTGAATAGGTTTTGGTGGCCATCTATTATGATGTTTGGTCCTCACGACTCTGATTCTCCTAATTCTGGCAATGCTGTGAAATGGAAAATAAAAAGAGAAACCAACGATGAGCTTCGGCAAAAATTTATTGACAAAACTGTTCAACAAGCAGAAGTTATTGGTCTTACGATTCCTGATGCAGCTTTAAAATGGGATGAAGAAAAAGGACATTACGACTTCGGAAAAATGGATTGGGATGAGTTTTGGAGAATTGTAAAAGGAAACGGACCGTGTAACAAACAGCGATTAACTCACCATATTAAAGCACACAAAGAAGGGAGTTGGGTGAGAGAAGCTGCTCTTGCTTATGCAAAAAAACAAAAAGAGAAAGGGTAGAAAAAAGGGGACAAGGGACAAGGGACTCGGGGCAAGGGACATGAGAAAAAAGAAAAGGGACAAGGAACAAGAGAAAAAAATAAAAAACGAATTAATATAAAAATTTCAAAATGAGTAACACAGATAATCAAGGAGACATATGGGAAGTATTTGTTCAAAGCAAACCTGGGCTTCCTCATAAACACGCCGGGAGTGTTCATGCAACTGATAAAGAAATGGCATTACAAAATGCAAGAGATTTGTACACCAGAAGAAACGAAGGAACCTGTATTTGGGTAGTTCCTTTAGATGCTATAGTATCATCAATGCCAACAGAAAGCGAATCGTTTTTCGATCCTTCGGATGATAAAATTTATAGACATCCAACCCATTATATTATGCCTGATGGAGCAAAACATATTTAAAATGTTAAGTTATAAATGATGAATGTTAAATAACTTTCAAACTTTATGAACTTTCAAACTTTATGAACTTTTAACTAAATTACATGACCACAAAAGAAGCGTTAATAAATTACTGTTTAAGAATTGGCGATACCAGTTTAATTCTTGGGCAACGCATGAGTGAATGGTGTAGCAATGGACCTATTTTAGAAGAAGATATTGCTATGACAAATTTAGCGTTAGACTTGATTGGGCAAGCAAGAACAATGTTATCATACGCTGGAGAAATAGAAGGAAAAGGAAGAACCGAAGATGACTTTGCCTACAAAAGAGAAGAAAGAGAATACTACAATACTTTATTATCCGAAAGACCAAATGGACATTTTGGAGAAACAGTTGTACGAAATTTTTTGCATGATGCTTTTTTCTATCATTTATATCAAGTTTTAAAAAATAGTAAAGACGAAATGATTGCCGCTCATGCTACTAAATCAATTAAAGAAGTTACTTACCATTTACGACATAGCTCTGAATGGCTAGTTCGTTTAGGAGATGGGACAGCCGAAAGTCATGAAAAAGTTCAGACCTCTTTAAACAACCTTTGGGAATATACTGGTGACTTATTTGAAATGAATGAAGTTGATGAAGTTCTAATAAACGAAGGAATTGCTTTTGATTTAAGTAAAGTTAAAGTAGAATGGGAGAAAATAGTTCATCAAGTTTTAGAAAGAGCAACTCTTTGCAGACCAGAAGATGGGTATATGCAGACAGGAAGATTAAATGCTGTTCATTCTGAATACTTAGGTCATCTTATTGCTGAAATGCAATTTTTACCTAGAGTCTATCCTAATGCAAAGTGGTAGTTGAAATAGAAGACGGAAGCTGGAAGTCAGTAGCAGAAACAAATAACCAACAACTTGAATTATCAAGATAAACATACCAAAGAACAAATTTGGGAATTTCTTTCAGAAATTCCAGACCCTGAAATACCCATTATTACTATTACTGAACTTGGCGTTGTAAGAAATGTTGAATTAAGTAGTGATAAAGCTATCATTACGATTACTCCTACATATACAGGTTGTCCTGCCATGAAACTTTTTGAAGATGAAATCATTAAAAAACTTCAGGAAAAAGGGATTAATACTATTGAAATTAAGCTCGTTTATTCTCCCGCATGGACAACCAACTGGATGAGCGAAAGTGCAAAAGAAAAATTACTTAACTACGGTATTGCACCGCCAATTAACGGTACTGAAGATAAAGGGATTCTTTTTGAATCAGGGACAAAAGTTGTTGCATGCCCTAGATGTAAATCTAAAAATACAACCTTAAAAAACCAATTTGGGTCAACAGCTTGCAAAGCTTTTTACCAATGTAAAGATTGTTTAGAACCGTTTGATTATTTCAAATGTATCTAATTTAACATTTGTTTAATAATTCTTATGTTTGTTAAAAAATTGTTTGACTACATAAATAATTTGTAAAGTCCCATTCATTCGAAATTATATTTTTATAATAACCACTTTTTATTCGATTAATAATTTTTTGTTTGGTTTAAATTATATTTATTTATTATTTTAAAGCAACCGATTACAAATTTTCTCGTCTTTGTGAAAAGATTAATGTATAAATTTGTTTTTTACCTTTAAAATATGAAAAAAGTATTACTAATAATTTTTGTATCTCTAATTGGGATAACTAGTTCTTTGGCATCTCACATTCCTGGTGGTAACATAACTTATCAATGTACTGGTAACCCTAACGAATATTTAATGACTTTTACTATGTTTGTTAGTTGCCCAAACACGTTAGGCACATCTGCAACAGTAATGGCGAGTAATAATTGTGGTTTACCAAACCCATCCATTAATTTAACATCTCCTCCCGGAGTAGAAGTTTCCCAAATTTGTGCTGCTCAACAAAGTCAGAGTGATTGTCCTCCTGGAACAGGTGGAATACCAGGTGTTTTAATGTACACTTATACAGGACTTGTTACTTTAGCAGGACCATGCAATAGTTGGACTTTTTATTTTGATTTATGTTGTAGGGATGCTTCTTCCAATATGCAAGGCACAAGTGGAAACTCTTTATACGTTCAAACAGTACTTAACTCTACAACTGCTCCTTGTGATGGTTCACCAGTTATAACTGCACAACCTATTCCTTATGTTTGTGCAGGTCAAACACAATCCTATTGCCCAGGTGCAATTGACCCAGATGGCGATAGTTTATATTATCAATTGGTTAGTCCTTTAGGTGCAGGTGGAGTTACTATTTTACATCTTCCTGGATATTCACCTACTGCACCTCTACAAAATACAGTATTCGATCCAATTACTGGATGTTTCACATTTAACCAGGCAGCAATCGGAAATTATGTAGTTACATATTTAATTAGTTCTTATGATGCTGCTGGTAATTTAACGGGGTCTATTATGCATGATTTTCAATTTGAAGTCATCAATTGTACCAATATAACTCCTAGTCCACCAGTCGCCGGAATCGTTTTAACGAGTGGTAATGCAACTCAAATAAATCAAAACACTATTGAATTATGTGAAGGCTCAACTGCATGCTTTAGTATGACATTTACTGATAATAATGCTGCTAATGTATTAACTATTGATACTTCAACAAGTAATATTTTTACTGTTTTTCCTGGAGCAAGTATTACAACTACAGGAACCAATCCATTAGTAATTGATATCTGTTGGACTGTTCCTGGAGGTTCACCTTCACAAGTTATTGCAACAGTAACGGTGCAAGATGGAGCATGCCCAATTGAAGGTTCTGCAACACAAGTTGCCATTTTTAATGTAGTTACCAGTACTGTTATTGCTCCGGCCGTAACAACTATTTGTGGTGGACAAGTTGCAAATTTAACTGCGTCTGGAGGTTCTATATTTAATTGGAGTATTGTGCCAGGTGGTAGTCCAATCAATGTGGGAACAAATTTTTCTTGCAACCCATGTGCTAGCCCTGCTGCATCTCCAGCAACAACAACTCAATATATAGTAACCAGTAATCTTTCTGGTGGTTGTGATAATGTTGATACAGCACTAGTAATTGTTGTTCCCGATTTTACACCAACTGTAACTCAAAGTACTCCTTCAGCTTGTTTATTTGACCCAATTCAATTGAACACGACTGTTGTACCTATGGCTGCAGGTTATTCTTATTCATGGACACCAACAGCTTATTTAAGTGCAACAAATATTCCTAATCCGATTGCAAACATTACAGTTCCAGGAAGTTATACATATACTGTAACAGTAATAAGCCCTAATGGTTGTGTAAAAACTGGTTCCGTAACAATAACGATAATGCCTTTTGTTGCCCCAAGTGTTAATATTCTAACACCAGATTCGATTATGATGTGTGGTGATTCTATTTTAATAGATTTGGATTTAGGTGGTGGTATTCCTGCTGTTTGTGGACCTAGTCCAACCAATACCTGCTCTCAACCTCCAACCAACACATCAGTAGGAGTTGCTACAGGTGCTAATACCTCTACTACATGGCCTGCACCCTATGGCAATTGGTACGCTAATGCAAAACACCAATTTTTATATACTGCTGCCGAATTAAATGCAATGGGAATAATGTGTGGTAAGATTACTGAAATTGCATGGGAAGTTACCGCTATTAATGGTACAACAACTTATAATAATTATCAAATGAAAATGGGATGTACTTCCACAACTAGTCTATCAACATGGGAAACTGGTCTTACTCAAGTTTTAAATCCAACTAATGTTAATGTTGCTGTTGGAATGAACGTTCACGTGTTAGATGTTGCCTATGAATGGGATGGAATTTCTAATCTCGTAATTGAAATATGTTATGATTGGTCAGCTCAATTTACTTATACGCTAAATTGTGTTACGCCTTGTACAACAACCACTTTTAACTCCTGTTACTACTTTTATAGTGATGGAACACTTGCTTGTCCTGAACCATCAGGTATCACAAGTTTTAATAGACCTGTTACTAGATTTACATGGTGCCCAACCATTCCAGATCCAAACGCATTTAACTATGCTTGGACACCAAATGTTAACATTCTTACTGCTACCATGCAAAATCCTACTGTTTATCCTAGTGTACCAACTAGTTACATTGTTACTGTAACTGATACAGGAGGAAATTGTTCTGATACCGATACTTTAAATGTATCCGTACTTTGTGGTGCTTGTTATCAACCAGCTATAACTATTACCAACCCTACTTGTAAGGATGGAACTAATGGTTCAATAGTTATCAATCCAACATTTACGTTTGGTAGTGAAATGCAAAGTTTCACATGGAAAGATAGTATCTCAGGAGCTATCTTACAAACTACCTTAAACCTTACAGCAGGAATGCAAGATTCATTAACGAATATTGGAGCAGGTGCTTACACAATTACGATGATAGATAGCAGCGGATGTTCACAGGATACTACTGTTTATTTAACAGAACCTGATTCAGTAACTATCTCTACCATTACTTCAAACACTACGATTTGTATTGGTGGTAACCTGCAAATTAGTGCCACTGCTATTGATGGTAACGGTGGACCATATACTTATACATGGACAAATCTAAATACAGGTATTGTTATCCCTGGAAATACTCCTACGGTTAACCCAATAGACACCCTTACCTGTTATTCAGTTTTTGCTACAGATCCTTTGGGCTGTATTTCTAGTCCGGACCAAGTATGTATAAGTCTGTTTGATAGTATTACCGCTACAAGTCTTATAGCAAGT
>CAYHWX010000128.1:0-9481 GCA_964360245.1 uncultured Vicingus sp. | reverse complement strand
GAGCAAGGATAAGCGGTTGTAGCGGTGCGATGTAAGTAGCTTGCCCACTTTTTTATCTTTTTACACTTTTTATGAAATCACCATACATTATGTAATCATAATGTTGTATATTTATCTGGTGAAACAACTAATACTCATATTACTTCTTGTTGTTACTGGTTTTTCTGTTAATGCACAGATTGAACAAGTTAAAATAATTGCTATTGATGCTTTAGGGAAAAGTGATACAGTTGTTTTCGGCATGGATAACTCTTCTACAAATGGTATAGACCTGTCTCATGGAGAAATTAATATATATGGTCAGTTATTTGATTCTGTTGATATAAGAATAATTCACAGGGATTCACTTGATACTATATGTTCACCACATAGAGTTATGTATTCTAATGTTGACTTAAAAAGAGAATTTAGACCTTATGAGGGTATTCCTGCTCCTCAGTATCCAGATTTTGTAATACGTGTACATGCAGATAGCTTTCCTGTGTTAATATTTGGAGATTTTAGTGGATTAGTTGGAAATTTTGGTAATGGTTGGTGTTTTTTAGAACAGTTTAGCCCTAATTGTGTGTCACAAGGTATGTTCTATGGTGCAGGACAGATTATGACAAATCAGTACTTATTCACTATGTCGGATTCAACTGAATCTGTGATAACCATGCGCTTTGAATTCGAGGTTGGAATAGATGAACAGTTTTTTTCTGGTATAAGTATCAAGCCCAACCCAACAACAGGAAACATTACCATTGATTTTGGAGAAGTTCAACCAGCTATAAAAGCAACATTAACTAATAGTTTAGGACAAGTAGTTTTAACACAAAATTATGTTTCTACTAATTATTTTAACCTTGATTTAGCTTACCCAAAAGGATTGTATTTTTTAACTTTAGAAATGCAGAGAGAGCTAATAACTAAGAAAGTTATAATAGAATAAAACTTAACATTATGAAAACACTATTATCATTTTTTTTAGTTTTTTTTATAATCTTTACTTCTTGCTCAAAAGATGACAATCCATGTTCTGGAAAAATGTCAGGAGCTCAAATGCCAGTGTTTGATTGCTTATCTAAGTTTATGTTTGATACTGGCAGTGTGTGGTTATATCAGGACACAATCAGTTCAGCTCAAGATCAGGTCAGTGTAACCTCTTGGGATACTATCACCTTCAGTGGAGGTCAATGTGGAGGATATAGTGCCTACCTTAACATTAGGTATTCAAGTTGGATTCATGGAAATTATACTGAAGAGTATCATCTTGATGACATAAGAGGGGAAGACTCTGGATATCCCTTATATTTCTGTACCGCACCTGATATATTGGATTCTTTAGTGGTTTCAGGAACCACATACTATCAGGTAACAGAAATTACTGATATTGACTACCCATACATTACACCAAATACACAGCTTTATTGGGCTGATTCAATTGGTATTATTAGAAAGGTATATTACAATGGTCCAAGCAACATCACAACTTATGACTTACAAAGTTATCAAGTAAATATTTTAGCTTACCCTTTTTAAACACCTCCCCACCAACCAAACTTATTTAACATACTGCTAACAGGTCATAAAGCATTAGTGCATTGCCAACTACTAGAGAAGTTATTTCCAAAAAGATAATCAAGCAGTAAATTGCCCACTTTTTTTTGTAACTTAGTAAAATGAAAATCAGTCTATTCGTTTTTCTTATTTCTTTTTGCTTTTTTAGCTGCACCAAAAAGTGTGGCGAATGTGCTGTGGTAGAATATGATGTTAATGGTGTAAATGTTGTTAATGAAATTCCGATGGGAGAATACTGTGGTAGTGATGCCAAACAACAAGCCGAAGAAAAAGCCATAGCTGATGGTGTTACTTGCAATAATTGCCACGTTGAATGTAAGTGAGTGAATAATAATATTTCTTTTAAGCAACCTCAAAAGGTATTTCTGCGTATTTTTGATAGTTACCATTATTTAATGGGTAAATTTTTGAAACATTATTGTTTACTAATTTCAATTTTTTTTGGAATCAC
Organism: uncultured Vicingus sp.; assembly: GCA_964360245.1. Classification (GTDB taxonomy): domain Bacteria; phylum Bacteroidota; class Bacteroidia; order Flavobacteriales_E; family Vicingaceae. Next base: position 7,470 of record CAYHWX010000128.1, on the reverse strand, counting down.
CACACAAGGTCAGTATTTGTGCGACGAGGAAATCCATTTTATTAATAAACAAAAAAAAATAGTACAGAAAAGAGCTAAAACCATTGCAAATTCATGGATTTTAGCAAATTCTGACGAATTAAAAATTCCTAACGAAATCAAATTGTCTCAAGTAAATTTTGAACCTAAAAAAGGCGAAAATTGGGATTCAGTTGATTCTTTATTATGCGTTAAAAAGGATAAAGAATTAATTAAAAAAGCCACTCAAAAATTGCAACAAAACCAATATGTGGTTTACCACATGAGGGCATACTTTAATTTCCCCAATAGCATCAACCCAGAAATTAGAAGTATGTTATATTTTGATTTTGATATCAATGGTGATCTGATTAGAGCCGTTATTCGGGAAAAAGAATTTAGCCCTTTTTCCGAAACGTATTATCATTAAAATGTAAAATAAGCTACTGCACAGGGTAAATTGCCGTATAGTTAAATAAAAGGTTGGAAGACGGAAGACAGAAGTCCGAAGACGGAAGTATTGACTTTTCGAGAACAGATTTTTAACATTAATTTTTATTACTTTGGTAAAAAGTAAATCAATAATCATGAAAAAATACCTCCTCATCTTTTTAGTATTTAGTAGCACTTTTGGTTTTAGTCAGACTAAAAAAGAACTGTTAACGCAACATTGGAAACTGGATAAAATAGAAGAATTTGGACAGGAATATGCCATTACTGATAATCAAAAAGGCGATTATCTTAGTTTTACCTCCGATGGAAAATTTATTGGAATTATTGAAGGAAATCATGTTGAAGGAAATTGGTCAGCAAAGGACGAAAAAATTTCTATTTCCGTTAATAAAGTGCTTTCTAAAACTAAAATTAATTGGGCAAAAGTTAAAGTGCTCGAAAAAGATAAATTTGCACTCGAATATCAAAATGGTGACTTAATTACAGCTTTATTACTTTTTGTCCCTAATAAATAATTAACATTTTATTCACAATTTAGCACTACCAAATCGCTTGTAAATAGTAGAAAGTTGGTGTTTATTAACATCAAAAGCTACCAAATCAACCGATTAACAAGTTGGATGTTTTAAATATTTAACTAACTTTAGGTTAACTTTTAAATATTTAACATGAAATTAATTGCACTTTTTATCACCATTTTTGCTTGTTTCAATTTATCAGCTCAAGAAATCGAAAGTTCTTTACAAGAATCTTTAACTAGTTCCTTAAATAGGGAGAAATCAAAAATCGATAATTTTGAAGCCAATGTCAACTTAGCTCAAAATGCGGTGCAGTTAAAATGGGAAACTACTCCAAATAGTTCAACTACTCAATATATTATTGAAAAAAGTACCGACAAAAATAACTGGCAACTAGTTGCTACTGTTTTTGGTGCAGCACACAAAAATCATGAAATGGAATTCGTTCACCTAGATTTTAAACCTTTTGAAAACTTATCCTATTATCGTTTAATACAAAAAGATAAAGATGGTAAAGAATTATCTTCCAACATTGTTCCAGTAAAATATTATACTTCTGAATACAATACTGCAGGGATTAACCTTTATCCAGTTGTGTCGGAAAACGATACTGTAATTAATATAACTTTTGAAGATGTTTTTGAAAAAGAAATTCTGTTAGTTATTAGGGACAACAAAGGAAACGAATTTTATTCAAAAGTAATTATTAACATTGAAGATGAAACTTTAGTTGCTGTTCCGATAGAAAATGAAGTTCCAAAAGGAGATTATTTAATTACTGCAACTTCAGAAAACCAGATGTACAGTCAAAATATAGTAATCAGATAAGTTTAGTTGTAAATCCAAAACAACACCGATTTTTTCTTACTTTTTAGAATTTCATCCATTTCTATCATCAGTTGGTTAGCAATAGACGGACAGCCCCAACTTTCTACAATCTCATTAGGATAAACTTCTTCTTCTTCAATAATATCCCACGAATGAAACACAATCACTCTGTCATAAGCTTTGCTATTGGTGCTTTCTAATCCGTGCAACTTGTAACTATAATTAACTCCAAAAGTACTATAAACTCTTTTTCCTAATTTGTATTTACCCAATGAGGAACAATGACTGTTGGGAACATTACTAAAATTTGATGGTGTTTCATCATTACAAGTCCCATGGCTGCAAACACCTGATTTTAAAATAGAGTCTCCTTTAAAATCCCATAAAAACAATCTTTTTTTGCCCGAATGAATTTGCATATCTACCAAAATGCAAACCTCCAAATCCATGTTATTTTTTATGCAATACGTTTTTGCGAGTTTGGCTTTATCTTTCAATCTTTCCATTGTTTTTACATCTGGACTATTACTGCTTGCTTTTAAAGAAAGTAACAACAACAGTATTGTGCTTAGTTTTTTCATGTTTTAAGATTTCGTTAATCGCTTTATTTTATCTCGAAAATGGTTTTGATTTCGTATCGCAGTGTTATTTCTGGTACATTTTCGAAATACGCTCCTCCACTACTCGACTTACTGTAAGTCATCATCGTATTGCTAACCATGTTATTTTGTTGTTGTCCGTACCAATAATTGTTGTTGTCCACCACAGTTAACTCTTCCACTTGCATTAGCCTTCCTACTTCTTCATCAACTGCTGCTAATAAATAAGTTGCTTTTGCTTTTGCAGCTTTTATGGCTTCAATTTTTACTTCTTGTCTAAATTTTTGTAATTCTTTGTTGGATGTTTTGGTAATTCGTATGCTACTTACATATTCTTTATCTAAATCTTTTACCAGCTTCATAAAGTCTGTTTTAGGACTTAGTTTTAGTGTAATTATTTTTGATTTTCGAGAATCATTTTTATGACACCACCAGTAATACCAATAAAAAGAAGCATTAGTACTATTAAAAACAATCTTATCATTTTCAATGTCGTTGCCCAATAAAAGTTTCATAAAAGCTTTTTCGATACTAGAGATATCACTCCAATTTCCGTGTTCGGTTAAAGTAATTTCCAACTCAATATCATCTGGAGGAACAATTATTTCTGCACTTCCTGTAACGGTTATTATTCTTTCTCTTTCTTGTGATATCTCTATTGCGTGTGCATGGAATAAGAGAGAAACACCTACGATTGCTAATGCTATTTTTTTACTCATCATCTTAAATTTTAGATTATTGTATTCGTGAGACTTCGTGTTCATAATTTTTGGTTTTAGTAACTATTAATTTTCAACTAAACTACACGAGAAAAAAAGGCAATTCAACCGATAATTAGGGAACAAGGTGTTAGCTAGAGGGAACTATCCGTTTGTTTTAGTAAAGCATTATTTTAAGATTTAAAACCCTTGCGAAATAAGGTTTTTAGCAAGATTTTCATTTTTCTATTCGTAAAGAAGTTTGTACTTTTATCAATTATAAGGTTACTTTATCTTGATTAAAAAGTTAACATATTACTTTGTTTTATTAGTACTAATTGTTAGTGCGAGAGAACTTCATGCACAAGAAGAAGATAATTTTCCTCAAAAAAAACTATCGAAGTCGAGTAGTTCCTATGATAAACCTTATTCAAAAATTAACGAAGCCAAAAAAAAGTTAGAAGAAGCCAACCAGCTTTTTAAAAAAGAACCAGAAAAAGCATTAGACTTAGTTCACGATGCACTTTTAATTGCTATCAAAGAAAATTATTTAAACGAAGAAGCCGACGCTTACCGATTACTCGGACAGTTTAACTTTGAGTTGAAAGAATATAGTATTTCGTACAAAAACTACAACAAAGCAATAGACATTTACAACAACCTTAAATTAATTTCTACCAAAAATTTCTATTACACCGATGTTTTGTATGCCTGCTATTACCCAACAGGAAAATCGGCAGAATTAGCTGCTGATTATGAAAACAGTTTATTGTATTACGGTAAATTTTTAAAAGTAGCTAAAAGCTCTGATGACCTTGTAAAAGCTCAAATTGCTATTGGTGATGTTTACCTAAAAAAGAAAGACTTAAGCAATGCTGAAAATTTTTATACTGATGCTCTTCATTTGGAAGAAAAACGTGACAATAAAAAAGGTATCGTTATCATCAATGCAAAATTAGGAGAACTAGAAAAGTTAAAAAAGAATGACACCAAAGCAATTGAGTATTATCAAACATCTCAGAATACTGCTGTTCAAATAAATGATGATAAAGCTGTAAACGAGGCTTATGGAAATATTTCTGACATCTATCAAACTCAGAACAATGCTCAGAAAGGGATAGAAATTAATCAGGAAGCGTTGACCTATAATCAAAAACGAAACAACAAAACAGAGACCTCTAAAAATAACATCGATATTGCCAATTTTTTAATCAGTCAGAATAATGATGATGAAGCTATCCAATACTTGCAAAATAGTATAAAAATAGCTAACGAAACGGGTGATATTCAAAACAAAAGTAAAGCATTCGAAGCCCTTTCTATTGCTTATAAAAATACTGGGCAAGAATCGGAAGCCATGAAAAAATACAAAGAGTATTTAATTTTAGAAGATTCAATCTATAAAATTAGAGAACGCCAGTTAAAAGAACAAAACTTAAAAGGAGAATTGCTGGAGAATGCTCAAAACAAACTTTCGTTGCTCGAAAAAGACAAACAACTTAACGAAAACACCATCGAATTGCTCCGAAAAGAAAGAATTATTCAGGATGAATATATCAATAAACAAAAGGTAATCACTTATTCGTTAATTCTGGGAATTTTAATATTATTGGTTACTGCTTACCTTGTTTACCGAAGCAACAAAGAAAAAAATAAAGCCAACAAAATGCTGGTATTAAAATCGTTAAGAACGCAAATGAATCCTCATTTTATTTTTAATGCGTTAAACTCGGTCAACAGTTTTATCTCTAAAAACGATGAACGGGCTGCCAATCGTTATTTGTCAGATTTTTCCCGTTTAATGCGTGATGTGATGGAGAACTCTCAAGAAGATTTTATTTCCTTAACCAAAGAAATAGACATTTTAGCAATGTATTTAAAACTAGAAAACCATCGTTTTAAGGAAAAATTCGATTACTCTTTTGAGGTGGATGCAACCATTAACACTGAAGAATTTTTAATTCCACCCATGCTCATTCAACCTTATATCGAAAATGCAGTTTGGCATGGCTTACGGTACAAAAAAGAAAAAGGATTTTTAAAAGTAACCATTTCTCAACACGAAACTTCCATCGTTATTGTGGTAGAAGATGATGGAATAGGACGAAAAAAATCGCAAGAAATAAAAACGGAAAACCAAAAAATATTACAATCTACCGGACTAAAAAACATTGACTCGCGTTTAAAAATTATCAGCGAACTATACAAAGCCAAACTTGATGTTAAAATTGAAGATGCGGATGTAATCCATCATACAGGGACAAAAGTAACTATCCATGTTTTTCAAGAAAACTTTATAAAAAACGAATTCATTTAAGCCATGAACACTCCATTAAAAGCAATAATAGTTGAAGATGAAGAGGCGAGCAGAACAACGCTCAACAACTACCTTATTAAATATTGTAAAGGCGTTAATGTGGTTGCTATGGCAGATTCTGTTAAAACAGGATTAGCAGCAATCAACGAGCATAACCCCGATGTTGTTTTTTTAGACATTGAAATGCCGTATGGCAATGCATTCGATTTGTTAGAAGCACTAAATGAAATTTCGTTTGAAATTATTTTCGTTACTGCTTATCGCGATTATGCCATTAAAGCACTTAACTTAAGTGCTGCCTACTACATTCTAAAACCTATTGATATTGATGAACTGGTATTAGCTGTAGAAAAAATTAAGGAACACAAAAAAGAAGGTGAAGATGTTTTTCATACCAAAATTTTGATGGACAACATCAAGACCAACAACATACAGCATAAAAAAATAGTGTTGCCACAAATGGATGGTTTTGAAGTAATCAACATCAACGAAATTATCAGGGCCGAAGCCAACGATAATTACACCAACTTTTTTTTAACCAATGGTAAAAAATACTTGGTTTCTAAAACCTTAAAATATTTTGATGAATTGTTAACAGAGTTTGATTTTATCAGAACACACAAATCGCACTTGGTGAACTTGCAATACATTACTAAATACATAAAAGGCAAAGGTGGACAAGTACGAATGATAGACGATAGTTATGTGGATGTTTCAGCCACACGAAAAAAAGAATTGCTAGACAGGTTTAATTAAACCCGTAAAGCAATGAAAAGTCCGTTGGAATTGCTATATTTGGATTGAACGTATAGGATGCATCATATCCGCTCGTTGTGTGTAATGCACAAAAAAAAACTAACCTATGAAAACAATCTATAAAATACTATTATTACTTCCATTTGTTCTTGCAAGTATATTTTTACAATGCAATAACGACACTGGAGGATTAGAACAATATAATACATCATTAATTTCTATTGCGTTAACAATTGCAACATTTTCAATAAGTTTTTCTTTCTTACAATATCAATTCTCACCATATAAAACACTCTTAAAAGCTACATCAAAAAGACAATTGGTCTATTCTTTTTTGACTGTTTTACTTGCATTGTCACCTTTGTTTACACTTTATATTCATAAACAACATGTTCCGGTAGTTAGCCTCTTTATTGTTCCAGTTTTAACTTACATGTTAATATTCCTATTGATACTTTCAGGTGAGGAATCAAATCCAAGGTATCTGCTAAACCGAAAGTTGCATGATAATGCAATTTCTCGCTTTTTGAAATTGTATGAAATTAGAGCTAAAGAACAGATAAATCATCTTAAAAAATTAGAATTCTCAAAAGTGGATGAGATACCAATGCATGATTTTGGTGAATCAAAATATCAAACAGTTTTAACCAAAAACAATCCTTTTGATTTTATAAATGAAGTAGTAGGAATTAGCATTCAAAATACTGACATTGATAAGTTTGAAAGTACCATCGAAGGGTATTTAATTCTAATTGATAAGGTTATAAACCATAAAATAACTAAAAAGTCTGACTTTAAATTTAAAATTCATAAGCTTGTTAATAACTCATTTGAAAAACTTGCGATTTCAATTAGTGGATATCCAAATAATAAGAACCTTCAGAACATATTCCTTGAAAAGACAAGTATTTACTTAAAGGAAAAGGCACTTCAATATGAACAAACGAATGAAGTATATTTAAATATAATCGCTACCTTAACTGATTTTGCAAAGAAAATATTAGATTTGGATAACAGAGATGGTGCTCTTTTAATAGTATCACTGAATAGACAACTTGCTCAGAAAGGAATTTACGATCCACCTAAAGAAGAAGATAGATTCTTTGAACTTCAACTTCCAACATTTCCAGCACAAATTAAAAGCATTGGGCAAAAGGCCGTTGAACTTAAAAATTCAGACTTCTTATACCGTTGTTTAGAAGAATTGGGATATCTTGGTTGCTCTGCTATTAAGAATAATCACTATCAAGTGGGGGTTGAATGCCTTCAATCTCTGGTTCAGTTAGGTAGAGAGGCGAGAGCAA
>CAYHWX010000127.1:0-9566 GCA_964360245.1 uncultured Vicingus sp. | reverse complement strand
CATGCTGGTTCCATAAGTAGCACCAAAAGTTTGCTCAACTACATTAGCAGATGCAATGTTAGTAGTTGTTCCCATCCAGTCGGTAGGGTCTCCCGCAGCCCAAGAGCTTAAATTACTTTGAAAAACGGTTTGTGCAAAACTTAACGTTCCAACACAAACGACTAGTAAAAATGTAAAGATTTTTTTCATGATTATTTGTTTTAGTTTATATATATTATTTTATAATTTTAACATTATCCACTTCCCAAGAATCCCATGAAGCAGCTGTTCCATTGTATTTAAATGCTAGGTAAACACTTGGTTGTAAATAGGCAGTCAAAGTAAAATTTCCAGAACTGGTCCAACTCCAACTTCCTGTAGAAAAAGAAAACGAACTGGTAATATCTGTCCACGTAGCTGTGGCAGGTAAACTAACGCCATCATAATTAGTAGAAATCATTACTTTTAAAGCGGTGTTAGTTGCAAAAGTTGCCGTTTTAAAATTAAAAACTGGAGATGAAGAACTACTTAAATCAAAAGATGGTGAGATTAACCAAGATTCGCCCACCAATTTACTACTTCCATTGGTAATATTTCCGTAATAGTTTCCAGCGAAACTAGCTACCGTCCAAGTATTGTTTGGAACAGGGTATTGAGTCGTCCATCCACCAGAGGTTAAACTATTATCATCAAAGTTTTTGGTAATTTCTATAGGTGTAGCACCATTCAACGTTAATTCGTTTGGGTTTCTAATTAATAACTGAAGATCAGCATTGTATTGACCACTAATACCAATAAAACTTCCATTTCCTGCAGGCAAAGTATCGTTCGCAAAATTGGCATATCCACTTGTTCTAACCTCTGCTTGATCTAAAATCAAGTCCTCTAAGAATCTACTTATATCCTCTTGATTAACACCATCAGCATAAGTTAAACCTAAATTACGTTCTACAAACTTTACATTATCAATTTGGATTAATTTGCCCTGAAAACCTTCAATATTAGCATTCAAATCAGCAATGGTAACAATCTCAGGAGTTCTGAATTTTTGTGTTGCAATTTTTAAGATATTATTATCTGCATGAAGCGAATCTACTTGCAACATTTGATTGTATTTATAAATTTTTGCTCCTTTGATGTTTACTTGTATAGAATCGCCAATGTATAAACCAGATGAAGAAGTAAATCGTAAATAAAGTGCTCCCGTTGCATCTTGTATAAAAGCTTCTTTGTATAAATTACCAGTGGTTTCATCAGCAGTTACTACACCATATACGGATATATCTTCAGAGATTACCACAATTTCGCCAGGCACATAAAGTGCTCTAACTTGGGCAATAGTAAGTACCGTTCCAATAGGGATAGTTCTTGGTTCAGGTTCTGGGTAATCTTTATTGCACGAAGTGAATAAAATAGAACTAATAACTACTGAACTGATTATAAAATGTAATTTTTTCATATTCTTTAATATTAAATATCGTCAATGGTAAAATCATCCACTTCCCAAGTGCTTCCATCCACATTAGATCCCACATATTTATAAGCAAATCGAACATTAGGTTGTAGGTAACTCAACAAACTAACATTACCTGAAGCTACCCAAGCAAAGTTTCCAGCCGACCAAGTAGCAGAAGAGGTAATATCAACCCAAGTTGTGGTAGTAACATCTCCTGTATAACTGGTGGTTACCATTAATTTTAGTGGAGTTCCTGTGTATTTATAGGCAGATTGGAAAGTTAAAAAAGGATTAACGGTTGCGGATAAATCAAAAGATGGAGAAACTAACCAAGTTTCGCAAGCGATATTGGTACCACTATAATTACTAATTTGGGCATAATAAGTAGAATTAGAACCAACGTTATTAATTCCCCAGTTAATATTTCCAACAACATTTTGTGTAGTCCAACCTCCAGAAGTAATATTTTGATCTTCAAAATTTTTCACATAAATAGGACAAACTATTTTTCGTGTTCCTGTAAGATTAATGTCACTCAATTTACGAATAGTTAATTGAACATCGGTGTTGTATTGAGAAACTATGGCAACAAAAGAGCCTTTTCCTGTTGCTAAAGAAGTTCCTGCAAAGTCAGCATAACCACTTGAACGCACAATAATGGTGCTACCTAAAGTATCTCTTAAGTATCTATTTTGACTCGTTTGAGCAATTGGATCAGCATAAGTACTCCAAATATCATTGCACATAAATTCTACATCGTTTAATTGAATTAATTGTCCTTGATAAGGAGAATAAATTCCAACGAGTGCTAAATCGGCAATGGTAACTACTTTTGGTGCAATAATGTTTCCTTCACTTTGTTTAATAATGTTTTTTGCAATATCAACATTGTCTAACTGAATCATATTTTTGTATCGTGAAATGATTGTTCCTTTCAAAGCAACTCTCACCTTATCTCCTTCAAAAAAAGTTTTATCACTCGATGCTGTTAGTTTTAACAAAATACCATTGGTTTCATCTTGAAGGTATAAATTTTTGTACAAATTTCCACTTACTTCATCTGCCGTAATTGTTCCATATACCGACCAATCACCTGTAATGGTTGAATCAAAAGCAGTATAAATGTTTCTTAAAGAATCAATGGTTATGATGTTTCCTACAGGTAATTCACTAATAGGAGGGGAATCAAACTCTTTTTTGCAACCTGTAATAAGAACAGTTGTTGTCACCAAAATTATTCCTAAGAATTTTTTTATGTTTATCGTAGTGTTCATTTTCAAATCATTTTATTTTTAAAAAGAAAAGCTAACCATTCCAAAATAGGTTCTACCCAGCATGTAACCAATTTTTGGTGGAAATTTATCAATGTTTTGTGCGTCATACCTCAACTGTTCAAAACCTCCTGTTTGATTATCTTTAGCATCTAATATATTGTTTATATTCAGATTAAGTCTTAGATAATATTTGTTTTTTATTCTCCAGGATTTACCTCCAAACAAGTTAATGGTGTAACAGTCATTTAATTTAGTTTGCTCCAGAATTTTAGCTACCTGAGGATCGGAACTAACATAAATCGAAAGGGCTTCTGCTGTTCTTCTGTCAGGGCTAGGCTCGATATAAATATCTGTAAAATAGTTAAAGTTAGTTCCAACAAACCAAAATTTGGGAGCATTGTATTTTAAACCTAATGATGCAGCAGTTTGTGGCATTCCACCAATCTTATAATTTTCATAATAAACAAGTCTGTCTTTTATTAAAAGCTCTGCAGAGTTATCTCTGGAAATGGTTGCTAAAGGCCTTGAATTAAAAATATAGTCACCCGTAGTAAAAGCACCGGTGGCATCGATTGTTGAAGTGATTTTAACTTCAACACCTAATTCCGTGCCCACAAATAACTGATCAATTCCTGTCATTATATAATTGCCATATGTATTAATGTTGTCAAAATATAAACTTCGTGCCCAGGTTTTATCTTTTACAGAGGTATAAAACCCTGTTAAACGAATCTTTAATTTTGGATACCTCACTAAGTAATTTAGATCTCCGGACATTATGGTTTCACTTTTTAAATCATCAATAATCTGATTTCGTGTTTTTGGAGAAATGAATGCTGTTCTGGATTGAGGAGCTCTTGTAAGGTAGGCAGTATTTACAGCAATAAGATGTCTTCCTGTTATTTTATACACAGCACCAGCTTTAATTCCAGCGTTCGTAAAACTTTGTTTCTCAGAATCACCTAAAGAATTTTCAGGAAATAACCCATTTTTCATATTTCCTGTTCTCCAGAATGAAGTATTTGAAATGGTAAGGCCTGCATACCCGTCAAACTTGGCAGAAGTCACCTCTATTTGTCCAAAACCACTATAAGTGTTGATGTTAATGTCATAATCGTAGCCAAAGCGGTCACCCTGTTTAATAATGTGATTAGGGTGATTGAGGTCGCTTTGTGCAGCAGACTCATCTGCAAAATCTCTTTCGGCAAATTGATCGACATCCACCCAAAAATCAGCACCTAATAAATCGTTCATTAATTTGTAGTTGTTGCTTTTATATTTACTGATTGTTAATCCTCCTGTTAGCATCAAGTGGTCGTTTTTTTTATGACTAACAACAGTGTTAAAGCCATAATGGGAAATATCTTTTCTTTCCTCTTCTATAACGTACTTAGCCCTATTTCCTGTCACATCATTGCCAGCAATTCCATCCACATTGGTTTGAGTAAACAAATTTTTAGTGTTGGCAAAATACATTTGATCAAAATCTAATTGAGTTGTAGATGGATCATTTGCCTGCCATAGAGAGGTGAGCAATTCAAATGTTGACACATCGCTAGGGTTGTCATAATAACTAGGTAAATTTTTATAATAATCAGGGCGAGGATCAGCAGCCGAATACCAATTTAAACGGGTATTTCCTTCTTTACCAAAAGTATAATATAACGAAGAGGTAATTTTTGTTTTGTCATTTAAATCAAAATAATGACTTAATATTATCTCTGGTTCATGATTGTTTCTTATCCGAGAATTACGTTTTTCACCATTTTGATATCCCCAATAAGAATTGTAATGATTATTTCCAGTTAAATCATACGTTTCTTGAGTAGAGATACTACTTTTTCCTTGAATAGTTGGAGCACCATAAGCAACCAATCCCAAACTGTGTTTGTTGTTTATTTTTTTCTCTAACGATAAAAAATAACTTCCACCATTGTAAAAAGTTCCATCCACATAACCTTCGTCCGACCATCTTTTAGATACCGAAGCAGCAACCGCAAAACCATTACTCATCATTCCTGTAGCGTAGGTAGCCATTACCCGATGGGTATAAGAAATATTACCTAAAGCATAAGAAATTCGAGACCCTTTTCTAAGGGAAGTTGCTCTTGCTTCAATATTAGAAAAACCTCCAATAGCACTAAAATTATAGGAAGAAGCACTAATGCCAGCTTGAGATTCTTGGTATCGAGTAATATCGTTTAATCCTCCCCAAAATGCCCAAATTGCTCTGCCATTTTCGGGATTATTGAGTGTGACTCCATTCATAGAAACATTAAAATTTTCGGAATCGTAACCTCTTACCCGATAACGAGCTGCACTAAAGTTAAAACCAGCAATGTTGGTAAAAACATCTTTAGAAGACTGTAAAAGACCGGAAACATCTTGTGTTTCGGCTTCATCGTCTAACACCTCCAACGAAGTGGAGAAAGTTGGAGACACCAAACTGTCGTTAGTGGATTTAACTGTTGAAGAATCTGTTTGGGCAACAATAGAAGTGCTTGTTAGAACAAGAGTTGCCGAAAGTATTTTTAATAGTCTCATTTAATGTAAAAAAAGATATAAAAAATAAAGCGGTTAGAAGTCAATGCTTCCTAGGGTGTTCACTTTTTTGGTAAAATAACCAAGGGTTATTAAAACTTTGCCCAAAATTAAACTTAATAATTAATAATATTTTCGAAATTGATCAATTGTTAATAATTATTTAACAAAAAATTTATCATTACTCCTTAATACATAATAATTCATATTTTTATTTATGGTGGAGTTATTTTTTTAAGATTAAAAATGAAATTTAAATTGTTGACAATTGTTTCAATCGCCTAAGATAAGACTGCCAATAATTTCTTTTTGTTGAATCGTTAAGAAATGAAGCTATTATCATTTTTTCCACCATATCGGATTTTGACAACATCATCGACATCATATCGTTAAAAATTTTCTCATTTATTTCTGCATGTTCTGCAAGTTTGGAAAATTGCATGCTAATTTTCCCTTGAGCTAAATTTTTAGGTAATAAACCATCATCTAAAGCAAAATCTTTATCACTTATATGAATTCGACTATTTAACAGATCATAAGCAGGACTCAATCGATAATCTCCCATTGGTGTTTCAAGTATGGAAAAATTTTTAAAATGAGCATCTCCATTGGAGAATAAATAATTAAAAATAAGTATTTTCAATAGTTTAGGGGCTTCTAATTTGTAGGTGGACAAATGAGTCTGCATGATTTGAAATAACTCCATATAATTCCCTAAATACTTGTAATGTGCTCCATGAGTTTGTGGCATTCTACCTGCCAAAGAAGCAAAATCATCCTGTGCGAGTTTGGTGCCATCTTCTTTAACGTCAAATCGTTTTGTTATATATGCAGGAGAACCATTTTTAAAAAAAATGATTGCATTTTCAGCAGTTTCTATTCCAAAAATCTGTCGAGCAATTTGCATGGTAAGATGTTCGTTAGCTGGCATTTGTTCAGGTTTTTTGCCAATAGTTGGAATAGGTTTTAAAATATAAGTTCCTCGCTCACCTTCATTGATAAGTCGTAACTTATTTTTTTCAAGCAATACAGAAAATTTTTCTTGTACGCCTGAGATAGATATGTGTTTTCTGTTTTGTTCAAAAAGCTCATCTGTTTCAGCATTTGATGCTGGTGAATCATAAGGTAATATATGATATACGGCTTTCCCCTGAAAGACTCTTTTTAAACAAGTTCTGCTGTAGGTATTAAAACCTTTTGCTAAAGTACCAGGACAATTTGTTATTTCAAGTACATTCATTACTATTCAATTTTAATTACCCGAACGGCACCAATACTATCCTGTTTTGCGGTAGTCATGAGTAAACTGAAATAATCTGTTTGGTCTATTCTGTTCAATTTACAAACCACTTGCTTGTTAGAGCCTTCTGGAAGCATGTTATAAAAGAATGGAAATAAAAACTTGGAATGAAACGCTTGTTTAATTTTTGGCAAAGTAAGACTGATATCAGGTTTGTTGTTTGCCATCCAAGTGTCATTATAATTAAACGTAAATGAGCCATCATCATGTTGTGTTAAAACACCAGCTTCCTCATCCTTATATAGTATTTTTGCCTTTCTCATTTATTAAGAGAACCATTTTTAAGTTTTAAGCTAACTTCCAGTCCCAACACATCAACTATCTTTTGTAATGTTTGAAGGGTAGGATTTCCTTTCCCACTTTCAAGCTGTTTTAAGGTTCGTAAGCCAACACCCGATAATTCAGCTAATGATTCCTGCGTAACTTGCAACGAAACCCTGCGTTCTTTTATTATTTTAATCAATTCTTCAAAGTGCATTATAAAGCTCTTTTTTGTACAAAAATACAATTATTTTTGTAAATAGCAATAAAAAGAGCATTAAATGGCACTATTACTTGTATAATATTGCACTTTTCACTTAATTTCAATTAAAAGTGCATTATAGTACACTTTTAAATGTATAAATTGGCATTGTCAATAACAAATTCAATTGATAAAATAACTATCAACTGATTAGTTTAAGTTAATTTGTTCCATCCGACCAGTTGGCGGATGAAACAGCTTATAAATTATACTTGGAGGAGAATAGGGGTCATTTACTATTTTTAAAAAAGAAGCAGCCCGTCCCCGCTGCTTCCGTGTTTCACTTTCATTGTATCTGAAAAGCGAAAACTATGCTTGTGTGTGAATTTATTTTAGACGGTGCATAATATCTTTAATAAACTTCCTGACTGTGTTTCGCATCAAGTTCTTTCCCGAAATCAAAGTCATTCCATTTTGTAAACCAATGTTTCCTTGTGTTAATTATTTCCTCTTGTAATGTTGGGTCTGTCACACCGTGCAAAGTTAGAATTTCTTGTTTATAAGTTATGTCTAAATACGGGCAAGTCAAAATGTCAAAAAGTAAATAAACTAACTCGGAAGCTTTTCCGATATTCTCTTTGCTGACTTCATTAAATTTCATACGAATGTGGTCTTGCAAAAATGTCCGTAACAATGAATACCGCTTTTTATCCATCATATAAAAAAGTAAAACGATAATAGCAAAGTAGTTGAGAGAACCTTTGTAAAGCAACTCCCCGCTGTCCTTGTCTTTGTCAATGCAAACATATTGTCTTAAAACATCAGCGTCTAACCAATACTCTTTGCCCAACTCTCTCAAAGCAATGAGTAAATACAAAGTTTCAACTTGTGTATGTTCTAATGATTTGTTTTTTTGGAGAGTGAAATAGATGTTGTCGTAAATTTTTTTGAAAGACAAATGTTTAAAATCAATATTGATGTTGTTCTTCTCTCTTAAAAACTCTGTTAGCTTTCTTAATATTCGACAAAGCTTAATTGTGGTGTTTACTCTTGGTGAAACAGAATAGAGAAAGAAGGTAAAATCTAAAATCTCAAGTATTGCTTTTGTAAATCCTTTCTCCGAATTCTTTTTCCTCTCAAGTTCTTGATAGTCCTTTAAGATTTTAGCAATCTTCCTTTCAATAAGTGAAAGTGTATAATTTAAAATGTCTTTGTAATCAATTCCTGTTTCTTTGATTATGGTTTTGAATTTTGTGATGAGTTTATTTGAACTCAGATAAATTGAACCTGACTTTTCATTACCGTCTTCTGTTGTTTCCTCACTGATAATTTCGCCTTTAGCATTTTCTTCTTCATCAAATTTGTATGTGAGATACTTGTTTAACAGTTCTGTAATTTTCTGTTTCGCAATTGTTATCTCGGTAATGATTGGTTTTTCATATAAAATTGTTTTTGCATCATTCAAGTAAAGTTTGTAGCCCTTTAATTGCAAACGAAAATGTTTTAGAATTTTGTCCTTTGTGCTTTCGATATTGTAGAAAACAAAGAAGTCATCTACATAGCGAAAAATTTCGTAGTCAACTTTGTATTTTAAACTTTCTTTTTCCCTCAAAACAGTTTCAACGTTTCGGTCAATTCTTTGAAGTATAAGTTCGGCAAAGATTCGGGAGAATTCAGGTCCAATCACAATGCCGTTTGTTTCTCCATAATTTAGGTTTTGCATTATGGTGTCAAACTTTCCCCCAAAGGTGTCATTGGAAGAACGGGTTGAACCTAAAGTGTCTTTAACCATTTCTTTGTTGAGCAATGCCCACGAAATGGAATGAGAGTAAATGCTGTCGAAGCATTTTGAAATATCAAACTTGAAAAGTTTGTTGTATTTCTTTTCACAACGATGAAACTTGTAGGATTCATAAAACTTGTGAATGTTGCTGTAATTCTTGTAAACAAAAAAGGTTTTCAAACTCTCATATTCCTTGTCGTATTCTTCAACCGTTTCATAATCTTGGTTTTTAGATAGTTTGTCCTTGTGAGTTTTGTCTTTGTGAAAAATAAACTTTGCAACCTTGTCTGCTCTCCTGATAGAGAAAGGACTTAAACTACAATAGTGCAAAAGCAATTGCTTGTTTTCTTCGTAGAATTCAATTAACGCAAGTTGATTCTTTGGATGAACAATTGTCAGTTCTCTGAAATCATTTTCCTTGTGGGATATTTTATAGTTGAAAGGAATGGTTTTTAATTCCCACTTCTTGTTGATTCCAATTTCATTCGTGATAACAGTTTTATCTCTGAAATCAAAAAGGAGTTTAATTATTGTGTTTAAAGTGTTTTCATTTTTGCCCCACTTAATTTTGTTACCCGATAATTCAATTTTGTTTTTTATGAGAAAGTCATAAAAGTGCCTGTTGGAAAAAGTAATTGGTATCTCGAATGGCAAAACATCAGAGAGAACAACTCTTTCCTTTTTATACTTTATAGGTCTTTTATTTCGTTTCATTATCTACTATGTTTTCCAAATTTCAAGTATGTCCGATAATTCATTTGTTGTAAAGG
>CAYHWX010000126.1:0-9764 GCA_964360245.1 uncultured Vicingus sp. | reverse complement strand
TACTTGCTGTTCCTGCAGGAAGGTGGCAGGACAACCTCGATATATTGATTACCGGCGAAGATATGGAATATATAAAAGAATTAACGAAAAAGTCCCCTTATATAAGGACTGACTTTGAGGCAAATTTCATTCACTGGGGTTGCGGGGCAATGAAAGAGATACTTTATCTAACTCCATATGGCGATGTGTTGCCGTGTCCATTTATGCATATAAGCTTTGGAAACGCTTTAGATGAACCTATTGAAGTTATAAGAAAAAGGGGATTGGAAAACAGGTATTTTAAAGACTACTATCCAAAATGCCTTGTAGGCGAAGATAAAGAGTTTATTGAGATGTATCTCTCAAAAACATTTGGAGAAAAAAATTTACCTGCAAACCAAAAAAATATATTCTACCAATAGAGTGTAATGAAAGGAATTTTAAACAAAATTAAATTTGCTGCTTCTATTTTAACAGCAAAGATATTAAAGAAATATAGACCATTTCAGGTTCAGCTATCAGTAACAAATCATTGCAATCTAAGATGCAATTACTGCTATGCCAATTATCCTGAAAGGACTCACAGGGACATTCCTACACAGGATATGATCAGGATTATAAATGAGCTATCAGAGACAGGAACAAGAAGGATAAATCTTGTTGGGGGAGAACCGCTATTAAGAAAAGATATAGGAACAATCATTGACCATATAAAAGCAAAGGGGATAGAGTGTGCGATGACAAGTAACGGTTATCTGGTTCCCCAAAAGATAAACGATGTTAAAAAACTTGATCTTCTTTGCATCAGCCTTGACGGTGACAGAAAAGCAAATGATGTGAATAGAGGTGTCGGTTCTTATGATAAAGCAATTGAGGCTATAAGATTGGCAAAAAAGAACAATATACCTATACAGGTTGCAACAGTTATAACAAAAAACAATCTTAACTCTATAGAATATTTACTTGAGGAAGGGGAAAAAATTGGGTTCACCGTCGGTTTTAGCACATTGATAAGTCAGTCCAAAAATGGGAACAAGAGTATGCCTCCTGACATGCCAACCAATGACGAATACAGAGAAGTGCTGAAAAAGATAATAAGTCTCAAAGATAAAGGTTATCCTGTATTATTTTCAAAGAAATCCATCAAATATGCACTTAGCTGGCCGTATACCTATGGAAAAGACAAAATACTGGGTGCAAAACCTAATTTTAAGCATATAGAATGCAATGCAGGGCGATATTTTTGCATAATAGATGTAAATGGCGATGTGTATCCATGCCCATCACTCGTTGATGTAATAAAGCCTATGAATTGTCTGGAAAATGGTATAAAAGCAGCATTTAAACATATAAGTAATCATCAATGCCAAACCTGCCATATCCCATGTCAGAATGAATTTAATCTCATGTACTCCTTTGACCCCAGTGTAATAATCAATATTGTCAAGAATTATAAACAGGGGAAGTAATGAAAGTTTTACTTCTGACACACCCAATTACAATAGACAGGGCAATTGAAGATAACTACGGTATATTCCCTCCACTAGGGCTAGCCTATATTGCAGCACTACTTGAAAGGTCGGGTCATAAAGTAGAAATTCTTGATTGTTTGGCAGAGGGATTTTATGTAAGAAAGGCGCATGAAAATAATATACGCATTGGTTTATCAGACGAAGATATTCTTTCCAGAGTTCAGGCATTTATGCCTGATGTTGTTGGCATTTCAAATAATTTTACATCATACTATAAAGATGCAGTTGAACTGGCTATGATAATAAAAGCGAGGTTTCCTGATATACTGTTGGTGGCAGGAGGAGCACATATGACAATGGAATACCAAGATTCCATAAAGTTGCCTTTTATAGACATTGTTGTTCGAGGTGAGGGAGAATATATAATAGCTGATATACTTGACTGCATCTCTCACAACAAGCCTTTTGATAATATTAAAGGGCTTGTATGGAAAAAGAAAGACGGCAACGTTATAGTAAATGAAACCAGAGAAGCCATCTCCAATATTGATGACCTGCTATGGCCATCTTATCACCTTTTAAACATGAAACTCTATCTTAGCCAGAAGTCTTTCAATTTTGAATATAGTAAAAATTATCCTATAGGTCATATGATTACCAGCCGTGGATGCATGTATAACTGCATATTTTGCAGTACTTCCAAGCATTTTAAAAAATTTAGGGCTCGTTCGATTGAAAATATCCTTGATGAGATGGAATTTCTTATTAAAAAATACAGTATAAGGGAAATCCATTTTCATGACGATAGTTTCCTGTGCGATTCTGGCCGTATTTATACCCTGTGTAACGGCATATTGGAAAGAAAGATGAAGATAAGCTGGCAGGCTTCACAGGGAAATACGGTATGGAATATAACGCCTGAACTTTTAAGTTTGATGCAAAAGAGCGGCATGTACAGAATAGGTCTTCCTATTGAAAGTGGTTCAAAAAAGATCCTTAAATTTATAAGAAAACCAATAAATTTAGAGAGGGCGTTGGCTGTGATAGATGAATGTAACCGGCTGGGGATATATACACACGGCAATTTTATCATAGGCTTTCCTTATGAGACAAAAGAAGATATTGACAATACCGCTTCCTTTATTTACAAGTGCAATCTTGATTTTGTCAAACTGCTCATCTGTCAACCACTTGCAGGCTCTGACCTTTACAATGTTTATTTGAAAGAAGGTCTGCTTAAAGAATCTTTACAGAGTGCAAGCGCATATGAAAACACAAAATATGATACCGCTACCTTTACTGCATCAGAACTAAACAGAATAAGAGACGAAATTATGAAGAAATTTTTTACAATTAAGATGAAAAATATCCTTAGCATAAAAGGTTTTAATAGATTTGTTTTACCAAAACTAAATTCATTTGATAAATTAAAATATTTTTTACGGCTGGCATTTATCTCATTAAAGCGGTTTATTTTAAGAAAGCCGGTTCTGGGGGTGTAGCAGAGACATGCTTGGACAAAGGTTTAAACAGGCAGGGGATTATCTGTTTAGAAGAGAAAAAACCACAGTATATCCTGCTGTCCTTGGTATAGAGACAACAAGCAGGTGTAACCTTGATTGTATTATGTGCCCCCGCCAGGAAATGACAAGACAAACAGGAGATATGGACATTGGGCTCTTTGAAAGAATAATAGATGATATAAAAAGAAAGGTGGAGTTTGTATGGTTACAGGATTATGGAGAGCCATTTTTGAACAAAAACATATTCAGGATGATAGAATATGCAA
Source organism: uncultured Vicingus sp. (assembly GCA_964360245.1). Lineage (GTDB taxonomy): Bacteria > Bacteroidota > Bacteroidia > Flavobacteriales_E > Vicingaceae. The sequence goes on along the minus strand of CAYHWX010000126.1, from coordinate 6,524 downwards.
ATAAGAGTGGTTTAAAAACAGGAATATCTACCAATGCAACGATTTTAAACGATGATGTTATAAAAGGCATATTAGATTCAAAACTTGATTACATAATATTTGCTTTTGATGGCGCTACAAAAGAGACCTATGAAAAGATAAGAAAAGGAGCTGACTTCGGGAAGGTTGGAAGCAATATCAAAAAATTTATAATAAGAAAATTTGAAAATAAGACAAAGATATTTACAGTAATACAATGCATCTATATGGAGAATACAGAGAAGGAGATAATAGATTTTAAAAAAACATGGAAGTTAAAGGGTGTTGATGGAATCAGAATAAGACAGGTTACTTACAGCGGTAATAGCGGAAAATTCAGAAATTATCTGAAGGGGTGGCCATGTTACTGGCTCTGGAGTGACCCACATATCAAGTGGGACGGCACAGTTGTGCCGTGCTGTCAGGATGTAAATGCCGTATACCCTTTAGGGAATATGATGGAGAATTCTTTTGGCGAACTGTGGAATTCATCTAAAATGATAAGGCTGCGCCAGATGCATATTGACGGAAAGGCCGGTGAAATACTGCTTTGTAAAAACTGCAATATGTATCAACCCTCCCCCATTTTGATCATGGCCAGCTCTTTTTTCAGTTATTTTAATGTAAACAGGTTTGTTCCAAGAATTGAAACCATTATTTCAAGTGTGAGGTACTTATTTAGATGAAAGTGACGCTTGTATATCCGCGCCTTAACAGAGTGGACTGCGGAAGCGGAAGTATACACATGCCGTTGGGTATATTATACCTTGCATCATATCTTAGGGAACACGGCCATCAAATTTCAGTAATAGATGCCACCTTTATGGACTCATGGGAAACCTTTGAAGAGAATCTAAAGAAAGAATCCCCTGATATAATCGGCATATCCTTTTCTTCGCCACTGGCGGAATATGGTTTTAAAGCAGCTGGGATTGCAAAAAAGTGTTTCCCCGACAGGCTGGTTATAACCGGTGGCCCGCATTCCTTAGTTGATATGAGTGGAACTATATGTAAAGATTTTATAGATATGGTTGTGATAGGCGAGGGAGAGAAGACTCTTTTGGAGATAGTAGAGGCATGCTCACAGGATAAGGGTTTTCACCACATAAAAGGCATTTGTTTTAAAGACGGTAAAAAATTAGTTAAGACCGAAGATAAGACGGATTTTATTGAAAACCTTGATGATCTCCCAATGCCTGCCCTCGATCTGCTGGATATAGAAAAGTACATACAGGAAACAGGAAGAGTTACATTCATTACAAGCCGAGGATGCCCGGGTAAGTGTTATTATTGCCAGCCAACAATAGATAAGATGTTTGGCAGGAAAATAAGGGGGCATTCCCCTGAAAGGATAATAGAAGAGATAAAAATAGTTGCTGAAAGATACTATGATAAGAATAAGAATTTTTTATTTGAATTTGTTGATGATACGTTTTGTTACAGCAAAAAAAGGACGCTGGAATTCTGTGAACTGATAAAGAAACATGCTCTGACTAATCTGCCTTACTGGGTTATAAGCAGAATTGACCACTGTAAAAACAAGGATGTTGTAGTTGCTCTAAAGAATGCCGGATGTCTCGGAATAAGTTTCGGCGTAGAATCAGGTTCCCAACGGATATTAAATGAGATGGGTAAGAATACATCTGTACAAACCATAAGAGAAGTATTCCACAATTGACATCAAAACAACCTGTTAACTGTGGCGTTTATTATGGTGGGCTATCCATCGGAGACACGGGAAGATTTTCTTATGACAAAAAGACTTATAAGAAAAATCCATCCTGACATAGTTGCGATAAGTATAACAACCCCTATGCTGGGAACAGACCTTTACGATTTTGCAAAAGAGAACAGGATGCTTAATATTACCACATACTCTGATTTTGGATATTACGGGCAAAACTCGCCTTTAAAATTAGAACATCTGACAAATGAAGAGGTTGTAGAATTCAAAAAGAAGATTGTGGTGGAATATTTTAAAAACCTCTATAAGAATATCTTTAAATATATAAATATATTTCTGTTAAGACATGGGCAAAAAAGAAAGTTCTACTTCTCTATAATTAAAAGGTCTCTTAAGGCAAGGATAAAATGGTTGAATTTTTAAGTCGGGTTAATCTCTTATGAAATTTTTGCTTATTACATCATTTTGTAAGGAACTGGTTAAAGTCTGGGTATGTCAGGAGACCTCGCCTGCTGGAAGTCTTTTACCTCCGGTCGATTTAGCAAGCGTTGCCTCGGTTATCAGACAAAAAGGGCATGAAGCAAAAATAATTGACCTGAGACTCTTTAAAAGACCTTTAGATAAATATACTGAAGAGGTGAAAAAATTTAAACCTGATTTTGTTATCTCAAACCTTTCTACAACAAGCGCAAATTATGACTATGAACTTATTGCTGCTACTCCAAATAATATCAAAAAGATATATTTTGGCACACATGCCCAATCATTGCCAGAAGAATGTTTCAGAAAAGGTGTAGATTATATATTGATGGGAGACCCTGAAGCAGCATTATTAAGTCTTCTTGAAAATAATCTAGATGGCACTGTAAGCAAGGGTGTGTTAACAATTCAAAATCTCAAAAAGGTGCCATACTACTGGGAAAACCTTGATACCATGCCTTTCCCATCATTAGATCTTCTGGATATGCATAGATACTATGCTCCTTATATAAGACGAGGTAATTTATTTACCTTACTTCTTGGCAGCAGGGGCTGTTCTTATAAATGCACATATTGTCTTTACCCTGTACTATTTGGCAATAAATTCAGATTGAGAAGTGAAAGTAATATTGTTGATGAAATTGAGGAATGTTATAGAAAATTTGATATAAAAGAATTCTATTTTCTGGATGCAACATTCAATTTTAGCAAAAAAAGGATCGAGGATTTTTGCAACGAATTGATGAAACGTAATTTAAAGGTAAGATGGTCGTGTAATATGAGGGTGTCTCCAGTATCATTGGATATGCTTCGTCTTATGAAAGAGGCAGGATGCAGCAAGATATTTTATGGCGTTGAGGATCAGGATTTTCTAAACGAAACTAATAAAGGTATAACAAAAGAACTTACAATAGAGGCTTTCAGACAGACAAAGGAAGCGGGGATTTCAACAGTTGCCTTTATAATGCTTTTCCCAAGGGATGATATAAGAGAAAAGGTTTATGTTAGAAATATCTTATCTACTTTAAATATCCTTAAGACAGATGCCTTTCAGTGTAATGTTGCAATACCATTCCCTGGCACAGAGATGTTTAATATGGTTAGAGGGGAAAAAGATGTTGAAAATAATTGGAGTTACTATGACCCGCATGGCAAGATATTACCTTATAAAAGTAAACTGGATCTAATAAAAGTAAAAAGGACTATTTATAGAAAATATCTTTTCTTAAATCCATGGGCTGTAATAAAAGTTCTTGCTGATATAAATTTCAGAGCATTTAAGGCAATAGTAACTACTTTTTTAAAACAGAGTATAATGCCGTCTTTATTTATTTTAAGGAAAAGGGTATAGCACTATTACATTAGTCTACTATATTTTTGTGGCTAATTTATCTTATCCGGGAGAAACGATAGATGATATAAGAGAGTCGATACAATTTATTTGAATTTACCTCTTGATAGTACAGCTACTGTAAACTTAATACCTTTTCCTAAAACCGAGGTCAGGAAAATCTGCGAAGAAAAAGGTTATTTAACTGATGCCGCAAAAGATTACAATCAATACATTTTTGGTTTGGTTAATCCTAATATTATGATTGAAACAGAATTATTAAGTGCTAAAGATATAAAAAAAGAGATAAGAAGAGCATACCGTTTATTTTATTTACGACCAATACGACTTTTAAAAATATATAAGTATATAGGTATTAAGGAAATTATTATTGGATTAAAGGCTGTATTTAGAGGTTTATTTAAAAGATAATATCATTAAAAGTATTTAAATCCCTTTGATATAAGCAAATATTTATTAACAAAGAATTATATTTAGAATAATTGCAATAAAATTATGAATAAAAATATTTTTCTTACGGGTATCTCCGGTTTTATTGGGTCAAATTTAGCTAAAAAACTATCAGATAATAATCAACTATATGCGCTCGTTAGGGAAGATATTGACCAGAATGATAAAAAAATAAAATTTGTTAAAGGGGATTTATTAGATCCGAATAGTTTTAATTCTATTATGAAGGCATGCGATGTTGTGTTCCATTGCGCAGCGCATATATCTTTCCAAAAAGAGGACTTTCAAAAATCTTATCAAGTTAATGTTGAAGGAACAAGGAACATTTTAGAAGCAGCATACAAAAACAGGGTCAAAAAGATTGTCCATTTGAGTGCCTGTGCTGTCTTAGGATATACCATGGATAAAAACACATTCCTCGATGAGACATCAAACCCTAAAATCGGAAAAGACAATGTTTATGCCTACACAAAAAAACTAGCAGAAGAAGAGGTTCAGAAGTATGTCCAAAAAGGATTAAACGTTTCGATAGCCAACATTGCTACAGTTTATGGCCCAGGGGATAGAAAGTTAAACTCTGGGATAGTTATTAAATCGGTTTATAAAGGAAAAATGAAATTAATTCCACCAGGAGGAACTAGTTTTGTTTCCGTGGATGATTTAGTAGAAGGATTGGTATTATTGGCACAAAAAGGCAAACCTGGAGAGCGTTATATATTTTGTACTGAAAATATGGAATACAAGGCATTAATTCAAAGAATTGCAAAGACATTAAAATTGAAGGAAACGTCCTTTGTATTACCTCGCTTTTCATACTATCCTGCCTTATTAGTAGCTAAAGGGATAGAATCGTTTTCTTCTCTCGGAAAAAGTAAGATAAATTTAACGACAACCCAGATTTTAAAAGAGACCTATGGATACAAGTACTTCAGTTCTAAAAAAGCAAAGGAAGAACTGGAATGGAGACCTGTGCAAAGTTTTGAGGAAGCCGTAAAGAAGGCATTTAATTATTATAAAGAAAACTTATTAATTTAAGAGAACATGAATGATTTAGCACAGCAAGTAAAAAAAGCAAATAAAGAATTTTATGATATTATCGGGCATTCTTACGAAGTTATTGACGGAAGAAGGTCAGAACAACTGATCCACTATGTAAGTAAACAATTAGAAACGATTTGCAAAAATACGAATGCAGGTTCTCTGTTGGATCTAGGATGTGGATGGGGATTTATATCGAGAATTGCTAAAAATTATTTCAAGCAAAGATATGCCATGGATATATCATATAAAATTATTGGTGGTATTAATGACAGCGATCTCTTGAAAATAACTGCTGATAGTGATTCAATTCCGATAAAAGATTCTAAACTTGATTGTGTGATTACATTTGCTGTTTTGCATCATTGTTATTCTTATGAAAAAATATTATCTGAAATTTATCGAGTTTTAACCCATGGTGGTATTTATTATTCTGATCATGATATGGATGCTTTCTTTTTTAAACGATTCAAACCATTATTAAAAATTTATCGGAAGATTAATAACGCAAGTAAGCATTATTTAACTAGCTTTAACCAGCTATCAGAAGAGATGTATAATTGTTCTGAGTTTCATCAAAACGGAATTCCTTCTGAAACAATTGAAACAACACTCAAGCGTATTGGTTTCAAAAATGTCCAGCTTGAATATCATTGGTTTGGACTTGCTCCATTGACGAATAAAATATTTGGTAAAAAATTCTATAAAATGGGTTATGCCCCACTTGTTAAAATTATTGCTGTAAAATAAAAGGAGTTTTTGTGAAGGTTTTATTGCTTTCTCCCCCGTTTCTTCCGGGTTATATGCGCAATGCTCGTTGTGATTTCGTATCCTTATCAGGAACACAATGGTATCCTCTTTTATTAGGTTATTGTGGTGCATGGCTTGAGAGATGTGGACATGAAGTTAAACTTGTCGATGCTCCCGCATACAATTTAGACCATAAAGCAACTGAAACAATAGTTAGTAGCTATAAACCAGATTGGCTTGTTGTTTATACCGGAAGAATAAGCGAAGACAATGACATAGCAATAGCTGACAAACTAACGGAAAAAATTGGTTGTGAAACAGTTATTGTCGGTCCGTATGCTTCTATTTCTCCCAAAGAAACATTAAAAAAAAGCCATTTTACAACACGATTGATTACAGGGGAATTCGAACTACCCGTCCAGGAAATTATTGAAGGAAAAAAGAATTCAGAGATTTTTAATCTTGTGTATAAAGAAGGAAATGACATTACTCAAAATCCAGAAAGACCTTATCTTAATACCGAACAATTGGACAGAATTCCTTTTGTATCTCACTTTTTCAAAAAACATCTGGATATATTTAAATACAAAACGGTTTCAGAGCCATATCCCTTTATGGATATTATGACAGGGAGGGGATGTAAATGGGGACATTGTACTTATTGTCTTTGGGTAAATTCTTACATAAAGGGTCCCGTTTATAACTGCAGAAGCATAGATAATGTTATTGAAGAATTAAAGTTTATATCCAGTA
>CAYHWX010000125.1:0-9764 GCA_964360245.1 uncultured Vicingus sp. | reverse complement strand
CAGAACAAAGAGAAAGAAAAACGTGAAATTGTCAATAAAGAATTGGAAGCACTCAGTTATGCTGCAAAATTATCGTCTCAATATTCATTGAGTTTAATTGAAGCAAGTAGAGACCCATTATTTACGATAAGCCCAGAAGGCAAAATTACCGACATGAATCAAGCAACGGTAAGAGTAACAGGAGTTTCGCGAACAAATTTAATTGATTCCAACTTTTGCGACTATTTTACCGACCCAGCTAAAGCTCGAAAAGGATATCAACAAGTCTTTAAAAAAGGTTTTGTGGTAGATTATCCTTTAACCATAAAAGACCATAAACTAACGGATGTATTATTTAACGGCTCTGTTTATAAAAATGATTATGGATTAGTGATTGGTGCTGTTGTTGTGGCACGAGATATTACTGAACAAAAAAGATTTGAAGCTGAATTGACAGAAGCAAAAGTGTTTGCAGAACTAGCCACAACAATAGCGGAGGAAGCAAAAATAAAAGCCGAGTGTTCAACACGAATTGCAGAAGATGCTGTAAAAGCAAAACAGCAATTTTTATCGAACATGAGCCACGAAATTCGTACGCCAATGAATGCCATTATTGGGTTTACTAAGGTGGTGTTAAAAACCGATTTAACTGCCAAACAAAAAGAATACTTAAACGCCATAAAAGTAAGTGGTAATGCGTTAATTGTGTTGATTAATGACATATTAGATTTAGCAAAAGTTGATGCTGGAAAAATGACTTTTGAACAAACCCCTTTTAAATTAGCCGATTCTTTGTCGGCAATGTTACATTTATTTGAAACAAAAATACAGGAAAAGAATTTAGTGTTGATAAAAGAGTATGATAAGAGGATTCCAAAAGTATTAGTTGGCGACCCTGTACGTTTGCACCAAATTATTTTAAATTTAGTGAGCAATGCAGTAAAATTTACCACAAGAGGAACAATTACCGTAAGCGTTCGTTTGTTGAATCAAGATGAAGAAAAGGTAACACTTGAATTTGCTATTACCGACACAGGAATAGGAATTTCTGCTTCTAAAATTGACACTATTTTTGACGATTTTCAACAAGCAACCAGTGGTACATCTAGATTATATGGCGGAACAGGGTTAGGATTAGCCATTGTTAAACAATTGGTAGAACCACAAGGAGGAAGTATTCATGTAAAAAGTATTATTGATAAAGGTTCAACATTTAGTTTTATACTAAGTTTTGAAAAAACAAACGAGGAAGTAGAAGATGACTCCGTAATTTTAGAATTGGACGACGAAATTAAAAACATAAAAGTATTGGTGGTGGAAGACATTGCACTCAATCAATTATTGATGAAAACATTGTTGGACGATTTTGGCTTTGATAGAGATATTGCAGGAAATGGAAAAATAGCCATTGAAAAGCTCGCAACAAAATCATACGACATCATTTTAATGGACTTGCAAATGCCAGTTATGAATGGATTTGAAGCAACGGCTTACATTCGAAACACGCTGCATTCAAAAATACCCATCATCGCCTTAACTGCTGATGTAACCACAGTTGATTTAGCAAAATGTAAAGCTGTTGGTATGAACGATTATATTGCCAAACCTGTTGACGAAAAACTATTGTACAGCAAAATAATTGGTTTGGTAAAGAAAACCACTACCGTTAGTGAGTTAAAAGAGGAAGGATTCAATCAAAAAAAATCATTAAAATGTACCGATTTAGATTATTTAACACACCGTACTAAATCAAATCCAACATTAATGATGGAAATGATTTCACTTTATTTGGAGCAAACACCCCCTTTAATTAAAACAATGAAGAAAAGTTTGCAAAACAAAGATTGGAATTCATTACAAGCTGCAGTGCATAAAATGATACCTTCGTTTTCAATAATGGGCATACATACCGATTTTGAAAACATAGCAAAAAAGGTGCAGGAATATGCGAGTACGCAACAACAAACGGACGTAATTCAAGGCATGGTTTTGCAACTAGAAAATATTTGTAATCAAGCTTGTGTAGAATTAGAAGAAGAATTTAATACGATTAAAAACAACAACAAATGATCAAAGAGAAACATGTAGTGGATATTACCGAAAAAATAAAATTATTTTTAGTAGATGATGATGCTTTATTTTTAAAAAATTTAGAAATTGAATTTTTAGAACACGCCGACTTTATTATTGAAACTTTTGCAACAGGAGAACTCTGTATGAAAAGTTTAAAACATACCCCTGATGTAATTATTCTAGATTATCAACTCGATGGAATTGAAAAAACCGCCATGAATGGTATTGAAACGTTAGATAAAATTAAAGCAATAAACCCTGATATACCAGTGGTAATGCTTTCTTCACAAGATAAAATAGATGTAGCCATAAACTGTATGCACCATCGGGCTTTTGATTACGTAGTAAAAAGCGAAACAGCTTTTTTACGCCTTCAAAAAATTATCACTACTATTTTTAAATACAAAAAAATGGAAAAACAGTTGAGTTGGTACATGGATAGGATGTAAATTCTCAGCTATCGTTTGTGTCTTCACAAACTATTGATTTGTTTGTGTGGGGATACAAACAAAGGCAAAATGGTGTGAATTACATAAATATCTCCTAAAATAGTATAACAAGTTCGAACTTAAAGCTGCTCATCTTTGTTTTTTAAAATAAACAAGATGAAAACTTTAAAATTACTTACCATTGGACTCGGTTTATGTCTATCAAGTGTTGTACAAGCACAAGTTTCAGTAAATGTTAATATTGGCTCTCCACCGCTTTGGGGTCCTGTTGGATATCCCGAAGTTCAATACTATTATCTTCCAGATGTTGAAGCGTATTATGATATTCCTTCAGGTATGTTCATATTTTTTGATGGAGGTACTTGGATTCATAGTGCTTATCTTCCTCACAGATACCGTGGTTACGATTTATACAATGGTTATAAAGTAGTATTAGTTGATTACCACGGCGACTCGCCTTATCACAATCACAAATTTTATAAAAACAAATATAAAAAAGGTTATCAGGGTGCCTCACAAAAAACGATTGGATCACATCCAGGTAAAGAAAATTCGAAGATGAATAAATCTTCAAAAAACTCTGGTAATAATCAGAATATGGGTCATGAAAATAAACCTAACAACAAACAAAAAACTCAATCAAACCACCATCAAAACAAAGGTAATAGTGGAGGAAAAGGAAAAAATCATTAATAATAAAATAAATTAAAATATATGAAAACAATAACAACTTTAATTTTATCGGTAGCCCTAGGTGGTGTGATAATAACTGGTTCGGCGTTTGCACAAGACAACACTGTTAAGGAAAACACTGAAAAAGCAGATAAACAATTAAAAGAAGAGCAAAAGACTTTGAAGGAAAAGCATGATAGAGCAGAAGATTTATTAAAAGCTGAAAAGAAAGCTGTTAAAAAAGGAGAGGATTTAGAAAAAGCGGAGAACAAATTAGCTAAAAAAGAAAAAGAAGTAAAAAGAGCTGATAAGAAAGTAGAAAAGAAAGAAAATCAAAAAAATAGAGCCGATAAAAAAGTTGAAAGAAAAACCAATCGAATTAAAAAAGCAGATAAGAAAGAAGAAAACGCTAAGAGGGAGAAAGAAGAAGAATTAGAAAAAAAAATAGAATTACAGTAATAATTTGACTAGTAATTAAATCATTTGGCAATACCGAAAATTATCATGCATAATTCAAAAAAAATAACCAATTTAAACTATCTAAAAACATTATCAAATGGAAATTTTCAATTGGTAGAAGATATGATTAAACTTTTTCTTACTGAAATCCCTAAAGAAATGAAATTGATGGAAAAAGGCATTATTGAAAATGATTTTATAATAGTTAAATCGTTTACCCATAATATGAAAGGTACCCTCCGTTATTTTGGGTTAGATAAAATCGTAAAAACAGATTTAATCGAAATGGAAAAATTAGCTACAACTCAATTGGATTTTTTAAGAATTGAAATGCTTTTTCTGAATATAAAAATAATTTTCAAAAAAGCGATGCATGAATTGGACGATTGGCTTTTGTTTTTTAAGACCTCCCAAAACAAAAGAATATGTGAATAATGTAACTTATTTCTAAAATTATACAATACAAACTTTTCTTTACCTGTTCATCTTTGTTTATCAAAATCTTTATTAAAAAGGGTGTATTCAAATGCCTTAGAATAGAGAATAAAATATTAAAATTATAAACGATGTTAACTAAAACAAAATACCATTTAGTTGTTGAGGATTTGAAAAAAATGATTCAAAAAAACAAATGGAAAGAACATTTTGAAAAAGCTATTAAAAGTGCCAATAGTAAAAATGTACCACTTTTAGGCGAGGTAAAAAATTTAGATTTATTTTTTGATTGGCTCAATGCTTTTTTGTATTGGGTGCCAACAGAAAACTCATCTGGGCGAAATGTTAATGATCATTTGAGTGCTTTATATTTTATTGCCGATCAAAAAACATTGTTAGCACTTCAAAACAGAGTTATTCCTTATAACAAAGCGTTGCCTCTTACTCCATTTTCGAAATGGTTAGTTGATTATGCGAATGCGTTGGGAGAATTTTTAGACACCCCAGCATCACTTACAAAAGAATCTGAGCAAACATTTTACGACTCACCAGCTTATAACATGAGAGAATATACTCGCCCACACGGAGGGTGGAATTCATTCAACCAAATTTTTGCACGTCATTTTAAACCGGGGTATCGTCCAATTGCAGCAGCTTCTGATCAATCTGTAATTGTAATGCCAGCAGATTCAACATTTGCTGGACAATGGGAAATTAGAAAAGATTCGAACGTAACTGTAAAAAACCTGAATTGGAAAGTAAGTGAGTTATTGGAAGGAAGTCCATACAAAGACCGATTTGAAAACGGACTTTTTATGCATTCCTTTTTAAGCCCAACAGATTACCATCGCCAGCATGCACCAATTGGTGGGAAAGTGTTGGAAGCTCGTGTAATTCATGGACAGGTTTATTTGGAAGTAAAATCAAAAAAAATTGAGGGTCAATCGGATAAACATCAATTAAATTTAAAACGCAACTACGAAGATTGTGATAACTTGGGTTATCAATTTGCTCAAAGTAGAGGATTAATTGTTCTCGAAACTCCAATTGGGCTTGTTGCAGTTCTACCGATAGGTATGTGTCAGGTATCATCCGTTATCATTACTGCAGAAGTAGGGGTTACTGTTCGTAAAGGAGAAGAGTTGTCTTATTTTCAATTTGGTGGTTCCGACATTATTTTATTGTTTGAAGCTTCAAGTAATGTATCTTTGAGTGCGCAACCTACTTTACATTATAAAATGGGAACTAAAATTGGACAAGCTTATCCAGTTATTTAGAGTCTGTCTATAATGTCCGATTTCTTCGTTATTTTTGGTCAGACACTATTTAGCTCATTTTGTATTGGTAAAGATAAAACATAAATTTAAAGAGTGGTTGAAAAGGTATTTTGCTGCCGAAATTATTGGAACAGTAACTGCTGTTGGATTTGCGAGTATAGCTCACATTTTTTATAACAGTTATGTTCTTATCGCATACATTGGCACACTTGGAGAAGTTATTGGTTTTTATTCAACCATTTTTGTTCAACAACTAATTATTGCCCATAAAAGCAAAAAAAATAAACATTTTTCATGGACAGATTTATATAAAATTACCACTAGTATTATTTTAGAATTCGGACCTGCTGAACTAATAGATGGTTTATTGCTACGCCCATTATTTATGTACCTATTCCCATTGTTATTAAAAAACTTTACGTTAGGAATTTTGTTGGGAAAAATTGCCGGAGATATTACATTTTATCTGTTGGTAATTCTTAGCTATGAAATAAAAAAAGGTGCACTAAAAAATAAGTGTGAATGATGTAACTTCTTTCTGAAGTTGTGTAATTCGGATTGCTCTTAACCTATGGATATTTGTGGAGTTGTGAAAAATCATTCACAACATGATAACAAATAATCATGAAAGGATTTAAAAGTAATATTGAAAAAGATACGTTAAAAAACAAAAATTTCAGAGATGTAATTTATACAGGAAAATACCTCCAACTGGTATTAATGAGTCTTAAAGTAGGAGAAGATATTGGGGAAGAAATTCATAAAAATAACGACCAATTTTTTCGTTTTGAAGGAGGTACAGGAAAATGTATCATTGATGGGCATGAATATAATGTTAAGGATGGTGATGCTATAGTTGTACCTGCAGGTGCTAAACATAATGTGATTAATGTAGATAGTAAAAAAGCATTAAAAATGTACACCATTTATGCCTCACCTCATCACAAAGATGGAATTGTTAGGGCTACCAAAAAAGATGCAGAAACTATTCCTGAACAATTCGATGGAAGAACTACTGAATAAACTTTATTTTTAATAGTGTGAATATTGCAATTCATATAAAAAATTGTATAATACTATTTACTTCAAAGCTAACCACCTTTGCTCTGTGAATATAAACTCATAACTGCTCCGTCAGTAACGGAAAAATTAAATCGACAAAAATGAAAACTAAAAATCTAATAACAACCCTTGTGATAGCAACAGTTGTTTTAATAGCAGGATGTTCAAAAGAAGACATCAATACAACTCCCTCACTTGGAAATGGGTCATCAAATCCAGTTGTAATACCAATTCAAACCACAGCACAAGCAGCAGTTAACTTACAGTCGGCAGCAGGATATGTAATACTTGCAGGCTCTTTAATTTCAAACGTTCCAACATCTGCCATTACTGGAAACTTGGGCTTAAGTCCAGCTGCAGGAAGTTATATTACTGGATTTGGAGGAGGCGAAGTAACAGGAACAATTTATACAGTAGATGCTTCTGGACCAGCAGGTTCTGTGCCTAATGCCGCTGGACTTACTGCTGCAAAAGGTGATTTAACTACAGCTTATAATGATGCTGCTGGTCGAACATCCAACGACATCGTACTTCTTTCAGGAAACATTGGTGGATTAACACTTACTCCTGGTTTGTATAAATCAAGTGGTTCACTTCAAATTACATCAGGCAATCTTACTTTTGATGCAAAAGGAAATGCCAATGCTGTCTTTATTATTCAAATAGCATCCACCCTTACTACTACATCTGGCAGAAAAGTAATTCTTGCTGGAGGAGCATTAGCTTCCAACATTTTTTGGCAAGTTGGTACATCGGCAACTTTAGGAACAACATCAGTATTTAAAGGAACAATCATGGCTGACCAATCCATTTCATTAAATACTGGAGCAGTAGTAGAAGGTCGATTATTAGCACGTATTGCAGCAGTAACTTTAAAAGGAAATACAGTTGTAACTCCTTAAAGAAAATTTTCATACACAGATAAAATAGTCCAGCAATACTGCTGGATTTTTTTGTTGCAATACACATCAAAAAGTGTGAATGTTATAACTCATATAAAAGATTGTGTAACACTTTTCCCTTTTATACATGGCATCTTTGTATAGTGAAAATAAATTCACAACTAAAACTAAATACAATGAAAACAATTTTACAAATTGCATTAATAACAGCATCTCTGTTTTTGATGCCAAACATCAATTTTGCACAAGCACCTAACTTAGGAACTGCTGCAGATTTTGTTCTTTTTACTACAGATGGACCTGTGAATATGACCAGCACGAATCAGTTAACAGGTAACGTTGGCACTAATAACGGAACCTCAACAACTTTCAACAACATTAATGGTCAATTACACGATGCCGATGGAGTTACCGCTCAATGTGCTGCTGATTTATTAGTTGCATACAATCAGTTGAACAGTACTGTGCCAGATTTCTTTCCTTCTTCTTTACTTGGAAATGGTGATACGCTAATTGCTGGAGTATATTCTATTGCTGCTGCAACAACATTAAATTTAAACCTTTACTTAAATGCTCAAGGTAATGCCAATGCAGTTTTTATTTTTAAAATTGGAGCTACCTTATCTACAAGTGCTGGGTCACAAATAAAATTAATTAATAATTCAAAGGCTTGTAATGTTTTTTGGAAAGTGGAAGGATTGGTTGATATGACCTCAGGAACTTCAATGAAAGGAACTGTTATTGCAAATAATGCTGCCATAATTATTAATACAGGTAGTACATTAGAAGGTAGAGCACTTTCAACAGCTGGTTCAATTGATGTTGATGGTATTTTAGGATACACTCCGATTGGTTGTGGAAGTCCTACACTTACAGGACCAACAGCTCCAACACTTGGCACAGCTGCTTGTTATGCCATTTTTTCTACAGATGGTGCAGTTTCAAATACTGGGATTACAACTATTACTGGCGATGTTGGTAGTAATAATGGTTCTGCTACTGGTTACGATTCTTTATTGGTAACAGGAACTATTCACCCCATTCCAGACGTTTCAACCGCACAATGTGCAGCCGATTTATTGGTTGCCTATAATTATGTAAATGTATTGCCTTACGATATTGAATTAAAATTTCCAGTATTGCTTGGAAGCAGTTTAGTACTTACTCCTCATACTTATTTAATGAATGCTGCAGCTCACCTTACCGACACGCTTTTCTTAAATGCTCAAGGTAATGCTAATGCTATATTTGTAATTCAAATTAATGGAGCATTAACGTCTAGCACTTATTCACAAGTTGTTTTAACCAACTTAGCACAAGCAAAAAATGTATATTGGAAAATTGAAGGTGCTGTGAGCATCAACAACTATTCTGTATTCTGTGGTACAATAATTTGCAACAACGGAGCTTTAGGAGCATTAAATACAGGTGTAACTCTAAATGGACGTTCACTTACTACAACTGGAGCAATAACTACCACTGCAATTACTGCTGTAGCTAGTCCGATACCTGGAAGTTGTGGGCCAGTAGGTATTTCAAATCTTGATGAAACAAATGAAGCGATTACCATTTATCCAAATCCATTTAGTGCATCTGCAACTATCGTTTTAAATGATATTTCTAAATCGAATACACCTCAATTAAAAATGTATAATGTGTTGGGAAAAGAAATGATGAACGTAATTATTACTAAATCAACCACAATTTTCGATACAAGTAATCTACCATCAGGTGTTTATTTCTATCAAGTAATTGGTAACAACAAAACCTTACAATCAGGTAAATTGATTAAACAGTAATTAAAAACAACAATCCCTGATGAAATGTGATTTTTGTCAGGGATATAATCAAATTATTAACTATTGTACGCTTACTAAAAATTGTAATTATTATGATATTCGCAAATACTGATAAGGAAATAACAATTATTTATTATTCAGAGGATCATGTAGGTAAACAAATACTTGCTTATGCTCAAACTGAAGGGTTACCAATCCATGAAATTGATTTAGTTCATACTAAATTACAAGGTACGCATTGGGCTGATTTAGCTGGTAGAATGAACGTTGAAATCAAGGATTTAATTAATACAGAAGGTCCTAGTTTTTTGCAAAAATTTGAAGGAACAACTGATTTAAGTAGTCAAGGTTGGTTAACTTTATTGGAACATAACCCAGATATATTGAAAGCTCCAATTGTGATGAAAGGAGATAAAATAGTGATGATGAGTAATCCACAAGATATGTTATCTTTTGTCCAAGAAAAAAGTAGCATTTAATGAATGCTCCTACTCCATTCAGAAATCTTATTTCGAAATAACGATGATATGTTTTCCTGAAAGTAGTTCATACCGAACCGCTAACAAGATATTTAAAATAATTCACTTTGTTTTTATTTTAAAACTGTTAGTCTGTCGGCATTAACCAAACCAGCAAACAAAATTCGTTATCACTCTT
>CAYHWX010000124.1:0-10109 GCA_964360245.1 uncultured Vicingus sp. | reverse complement strand
AACTCCACTTCTGTCATCTATATTGACAATACCGGCGCCTTCAACACGCGGGATTCGGCCAGTCAGGTTATTGTAAGAGCTTTTCTCAATATGGGCGATTTTCAAATCAACGGCGCCGCCACCATCCCTCAGTGGCGGGTAAACATTCCGGAAGATGCCCAAGTGGAATACTATCATCCGTCTGCTGCGGCAACATGGACATCCATGTTCGCATCAACCGGCGCGGGCAATCCGTATTATGTGCCCAACGTTATTTTAGGCGGATATATATATGTGGGAGGAGACCTGAACACTTCCGGCGGCAGCGACATGAACATTATCGGCATTTTGGATTGCGCCACAGCGTCCAACCCGAACAATACCACAGTCTGGTACGACGCCTTTACATCAACCAACGTTATTGCCAAAAACCTTAAACCCTTTCTCGAATACTGGCGCGAAATAAGAATGGAGTGGGACGCGCCGTATTAACAACCCCTTTTCTTTCCCCCTTGAAAGGGGGAACACAAGGGGGTTCTACCAGCGCGTAATTACCGTATACTCCAAAACCGCCTCACCATCTTTTGCAACCGGCACCTTAAATTCCAAAGTATTGGCGTCCTTCTTTTCGTAATTGAAAGTTGATTTGACGATTTCCCAGTCGCCCCACAGATGCTCGGCCACAACAATTTCCACGGATTCGTTCTTGTGGTTGCGGAGTTTTATTTCATAAGTTTCCTGCCGCGCCTTGCCTGGCAGTTGCCGATACTCCTTTTGTTTCTTCTCCACCGCAATGTCAAAAACATATCCGGACGTAATGCGCACCTTTTCATCTTTCGCCGTGTGCTCCATCTGGTCTTCGCCCACCAGTTCCTGCGACCCGTCGGTATCCTGCTTGCACAGCCGCACTTTGCCCGCAGGCAGAGCCAGACCGAGCCCGTTCTCTTTTGAATTCACAAACTCAATCACCGCGCTCACCTTCTGCGGATTTGCCGCGCTGTCGTACTTGTAAATTTTCTGCACCGGCACAGTTTCCGACGGGAACAGCGCCATTTGTTTCACCTGACGGTCCCTCAGCGTGGACGGCCTTGAAAGCGTGTACAAGTGATATTCAAAAAAACTTTTCTCTTCAAATTGAGGAGCCCTGTCCTCCATGGCCATCATGCTTTCCCGCATCATTTTCGGTGCAGGACGCGATGCCGCACGGTGCACCTCGCCTGCAATCAGCTTGATTTTTGCGGATTCATAGTCCGCGCCCGACCGGTTGTCAATGGAAACCCACGCGGACAGCTCCATCTTTTTTTCTGATTCGTCCAGCAGAGCGATATATTCCGCGTGCCAGTTCATCCCGCCGGTCAGATAACTCACCTCCGCGTCCTGCGCGCCCTCTTTTTCCGACGAAATCATCCACACTAATGTCGGCCGCGTAATCAGACCGCCCGGCAATTTGGGAAACTCAAAGTGTCTTACCTTGTCGCGCGCAATGGACTGCACCACACCGTCTTTCTTTTCCAGCACAATCCCTCCTGCCGCGCTGAGCAGACGTCCGTCGAAAATGTGTCCGTCCTTGTCATACACTTGTATATACTGGTCCAGATACTTTTCCAGCAGTTTGTCCGAACTCACCAAGTCGTACTCAAAGTTCTGTTCCAGCACCGACACCTTGTCCGGCGAAGTGAGAGAGCGGACCCGTATGGAAGTAGGGTCAATATTTGCCGCCACTCCTGTGAACTGCGTTTCCTGCACCCCGCTCTTGAGCTGAAGCGTCCTCACCTCGCGCACCACGCCAAGATCATTGTTGTAGATGGTGACGGACACACCCTTGTCCGCAGCAAATGCCCATCCGCCCGACGACAAAATACCTGCCAGCAAAAAACTTTTCCAACTGTTTATTCTTAAACGCATCGAACTCCTCCTGATTGAAAATGGGTCAACTATAGATAAAATCCTGCTCACCGATAAAAACCGTGTCCCCCGGCTGCACTCCCTCGCGTTGCAACACCTTATCCACACCCATTTTTTTTAAAATATTCTGGAACCTGCGCACCGCCTCTTCCTGCGCAAAATTCGTCATAGCCATGAGCCGTACCACCTTTTTCCCGGTCACGCGGAAACCTTCTTCCTCTTTTGTAACGGTAAACTCATCCGCAAAAAGATATTGACGCACACCCGTGGGCAGAGGTTCCGGGTCCATAATTGGTTCCGGCTTATACTGTTCCATCAATTTGACCAATTCCGCCATCAGTTCCGGAAGCCCGTGCCCGGACACTGCCGAAATCTCCAAAATTTTCTTTCCCTTTAGTTTCTTCTTGAATTTTTTCAGCGCCACATCCGCGCCCGTGCAATCCATCTTGTTGGCAACAATCAGCGCGGGCTTTTTCGCCAGCTTTTTACTGTACGACGCCAATTCTTTCTGGATGGCGCGGAAATTGTCATACGGTTCATTCCCGTCGAACCCCACAATGTCCACCAGATGCACCAGCACGCGCGTGCGTTCAATATGCCGCAAAAATTCAATGCCCAGTCCCCGCCCCTCGTGCGCGCCCTCGATGAGACCCGGAATGTCGGCGACCACAAAACTTTTTTCCTTGAATTTAGCCACACCCAGATTCGGCGTCAAAGTGGTGAACGGATAATCCGCGATTTTAGGTTTTGCTTGCGAAATCCTGGACAAGAGCGTGGATTTACCCGCGTTCGGACAGCCGACAAACCCCACATCCGCAATCAGTTTCAGTTCCAGGTCCAGCACAAAAGATTCGCCCGGCTCGCCTTTTTGGGCAATGCGCGGAGCATAGTTACGCGAAGTTTTGAACGAAGCATTTCCCCGTCCGCCCCGCCCGCCGCGCGCCACAGTCAGTTCCTGCAGATGTTCGCGCAGGTCCGCGATCATTTTCCCGTTGCAAAAAACAACAGTCCCGCGCGGCAAATGCACGCGCAAATCCTCGCCGCTCCGCCCGGCCTTGTTGAAACCTTTTCCGCCCATCCCGTCCTGCGCTTTGAAGTGCGGCCGGAAAGTAAGGTCCAGCAGAGTGGTCAGATTTTCGTCGGAGATAAACTGCACAGAGCCGCCCGGCCCGCCGTTGCCGCCGTTCGGACCGCCCAGGGGGACATACTTTTCCCTGCGGAACGACAGGCACCCGTCGCCTCCGCGCCCGCCCTGCACATAGATACGCGCTTTATCAAGAAACATAAGATTTTATTTTGGAAATGAAAAACCGGACCCTGGAATACTGATTAAAAGTCCGGTTACAGAAAAGTTCAGTTGGGGTAAACGCTTACCTGTTTTTTGCCTTTCTTGCGCCACTCGAACTTGACAACGCCGTTCACTTTGGCGAAAATCGTGTCATCGCTGCCCAACCCGACATTGATACCCGGAAAAAATTTTGTCCCGCGCTGACGCACAATGATCGAACCTGCCGAAACCTTTTCCCCGCCGAAAGCTTTCACTCCAAGCCGTTGACCGTTACTGTCGCGTCCGTTGGTAGTAGAACCTTGTGATTTGGTATGCGCCATGTCAGACCACTATCTCCTTAATCTCAATCTCAGTCAGATTCTGCCGATGACCCTGGATTTTCTTATAACCCTTTTTGGAACGCTTCTTAAAAACAATGAGCTTGTCGCCCCTAAATTGTTTGGTGACCGTAGCCAGCACTTTCGCGCCTGCGACAAGCGGCTGCCCAATCTTGGACGCAGAGCCGTTCTCCCCGCTTACGAGCAGGACATTGGGCAATTCAAGGTCAGCGCCTTCCTGCTGTTCGATTTTCTCCACAGCAATCTTTGCGCCCTTTTCAATGCGGTACTGATGACCGCCGGTTTGTACAATCGCGAACATAGCGGTTAATTATAGCAAAACATCCCGTACACTGCAAGTCCGATATTTTTAAGAGGGTAAATAAAATTGCAGATGCCTGATTTAACAGACACCTGCAATTCTGATAAAGACTCTACTTGGTTAGTGGATAGGGGCTGAACCCCACCTTTTTCCTGCGGAAGAAAGCACGAACTTGAGCGTTTGAATGGAATAGGAGGTTTCCGGTTGGAGCGTCATGTGGTCCATGTTGAAACTGCCGCGTATTTTGGCTGTTTCGTCCGGGTTGGCCATGGTCAGGATGGACATTTCCGGGTTCAGACGCCGCAATTCGCGGAACACGTCGCCGCACCCGTTCAGGATATTTTTGCCTGCGCAGACCAGCACGTCGGGTTTGTCTCTTTTGGCGTACTGCAGCGCGGTGCCTTTGGAAACAAACTGCACTTTGCACCCGCTTGCTTCCAAGTCTTTTTCCAGCGGTTTGAACCGCATTTCCAGGAACAGCACCACCGGTGAGTGGTCCGAGGCCGGATCCATATTCGTGACCGGCACTTCAGGTTTGGTTTCAGTTCTTCCGAATTTCCACATGATAGTATACCCCCATCTACTTCGCCTTTTTTCTGCGAAAAAAAACGGATTTTCCGCAGAATTCCAGTTTCCCGAACAAAATACCATTCTGCAAAAAACCCGTTATAACTCTGGCAGGCGCAACTGTTTACACAGTTTCCTGCACTGAGTGGGTATTTACTTTCGGTAACCTGCCTATCCGCCACTTCCTCTTCGGCGGACGCACGGCTTTGCGGCCTGCGATTACTCGCAGTGTGCTATTATCGGTGTAACTATGGCAAAGAGCGAACTAACCTAAATATAACCCCAATAGTCCACTTTGTCAAGGGCGGGATAATCGGCATATCAGCGGGCGGATGCTACGCATCGAATCCGGACAGGAATTCATGAGGGGTCAAAATCGGGATTTCCTTAAATTGGCGCAAGTTTAGCAGGTGTTTATCCCCGGAAACTACGCAGTCTGCTTTGCAATATAGGGCGCATTCCAGCACCCTGTCGTCGTCAGGATCTGCCTTAATGAAGGTTCTATTGAATTTGGGCGGGTAGACCAGATGCCACATGTCCGACAATTCAGCCAGTGTATCAGAGATGGAGTTCAAGTGCCCTTTGAATTTCAGTTCCAGCACCCGCCGGAACTCATCCGCAAGGGCTGGGGAAATATACAGACTTATTCTGCCGGCTGCGACTTGGTCCAGAATAGCAGCAGGTTTTCCTCCAAAAACAAGCCCGGAGATGAGAATATTGGTGTCCAGAACGGCTCGAATCAAGGGCAGGTACTATTTTTTGAGGCGTACTTCTCGAAGGGCATTTTCAATGTCAGCGGGTTTTAAGCGCAGGCCTTTGGCTTCCTTGCGCCAGAATGCGGAAATTTTGGTCCAACGTTCTTTCCGTTCGATATACATGCGCGAAGCTTCTCTCAGCAATTCTGAACGGGTTCTGGACTCTCTTTCAGCGACAGAGTCAATGGCTTTTAACAGACTCTTCGGAAAGGATATATTTACTGTGCTTACATGTTGCATATCATCCACCTCCTCAGATAATTATATACAAACTTTGTATATTTGGCAAGGGGTGACGCGCCGGTCATTTCCTGTTTCCGCAGGCGGGGCAGAGGGGGTCTTTGAATATCGTGAAGGTGGTGAATTCCGTGTTGGCCCCGTCCCAGACAAGGAGTCTGCCTTTCAGATTTTTGCCGATTCCGGTGAGGTATTTGACGGTTTCCATGGCTTGCAGCGAACCGATGACCGCAGGAGTGGCGCCGAGCACCGGGAAAACTTCTTTGGGCGGCGGTTCGGCGATGATACAGTTCAGGCAGGGGGTTTCCGGGGATTTAATAAAGGAGAGACGTCCGTCCATGCCCCAGATACTGCCGTAGACCAGCGGGATTTTTTTCCGCATGGCGCACTGGTTCAGCAGGAAACGGGTGGGGAAATTGTCCATACAGTCAACGATGATATCTGCATCGTTCACCAGTGCGTCCACGTTTTCCGGCACGATTTTGTCCGTAATGGCAGTGACTTTGACATGCGGGTTCAGTTTTTCCAGAGTCATCCGGGCGGAAACGGCCTTGTTGGTGCCGATGCGGGTGTGGTCATGCAGGATTTGACGGTTGAGGTTGGACATCTCGGGCGCGTCAAAATCGCAGATGAGGAGGTGTCCGATACCCGCCGCAGCCAGATAAAATGAAACCGGCGAACCCAGCCCGCCTGCGCCTGCGATAAAGACAGTGGAATTCTTAAGTTTCTCCTGAGTGGTCTGACCCCACCCGTCCATCAACATCTGCCGGTGGTACCTTTTCAGCTCTTCGTCGGTTAGCATGTTCCTGATGTCCTCCTTGATTTTCCTGGCGGAGGAATATCATGGTTAGTTGAGAAATTTCATAATGTTCGAATAAGAAAGCAGTTTGACCTGTTCGCACGCGACCGATGATTTGGGCATCAACACGTCCTTAAAAACAGCCAAATTGGAACACTTGCGGTCAACCGCGCTGTGATAAAGAATCCCTTCAAACCCTGCAAGGCGCGCTTCGCGGGCTATCTGGATTGATTCCGGCGAATCGTCGGGCAGGATGGATTCTTCGGTCACGCCAAGCGCGCTTAAGACTTTAGGGTCTGTCAGGGCCAGACATTTCTGCAGAGCGACCCGTATTGTGCCCAAAATGCGCGGACGGTCTTGAAATGCTCTGACATCAGGCACGTGCCGGTTAACCTCTTTGACGCATGTATCGGCATTTTCGCTCAAATAAAGCGCGCCGAATTCGCCTTTGGGGTTGAACCGCCAGCCGAACAGTTGGCTTGGCCAGATTTCGAGTATGCTGTCTCGGTCAGCTGCCAGCACAAAACGGTGAAAATTTCCTGATATTTTTGTTCCGTGTATTTTTGCCAGAGCGGACCGGAGTTTATCCGGTCTGGTCAAGGCATACCCCAGCGGTAGGCCGTGACTATTTTCAATACTTTCTCATATCCTTCGAAGGTGGACAGGCATTTGACAGGCGGGAACCCGAGCAGACGCGGGTCCGGCGTGTTCAGCCATGTGGGCAGAAATTTGGGTGAGATTGCTTTTTCCGCTTCCCGAAAGAACAGTTTGATTTTTTCCAGACGTTCTTTGACCAGGGAGATGGATCTGGGATGACTGCTGACATGGCTTTCCCACCGGGTAAAGGTCTTGAGGTCAATGCCCAAAGACGGGACAATGTCTTCCAAATCGACCCCGTACTTGTGAGTCAGAGAAAGGACGTCCCTTACGATGATGCTGACAGCGGAATCCGCCAGTTTCATTTTGGGTGAGGCATGCAGGGTATTCATCTGTTCGGTCTCCTAGATTAAAGTATAATATATGTCCGGACATTTGTCAAGACATTTAGGTTTGTTTTGAATGGCCGGCAAACGATTCAAGACCTTTAACCAGAGCGGAATACATCCTTCCGGGGTTGATCCGTATATGGTTACAAGCATTTCGTCCGCGAAAAGGCCCGTGACATAGACTTTTCGGATTGGAAGTTGTAGGATAAATTATAATGAGGGAACTGAAGAGTTGTGTAAGTTTTCTGCAGTCGGACGCCCTTCCCGATATCTCCAACTTTGAACTGTTTTTGGCAGTGAAAACGATGAAAACTAAAAAAGTCAAGTCAGCGACACCGATTGGCATTTTATATTGAATAATATGCGTCTCAATAATGTATTTAAGACTATCTTAATTGGCATGGTTACAATGAATGCACAAATGGTGTATGCGGGCCAAGTCACAGTCAAGATAAAACAACTGCATCAAAAAATGGCAAAATATTATTTTGAAAATGGCGGCAAAAAAGGCATGCCAATAGCTGTTTTGAGATTCGATACGGATGAAAAACTTGCAAAGCTGAAAATCGGGAATGCTGTTGCAGAAATCCTCACTCACTACTTTGCGAGAGATCCAAATTTTAAGACTGTTGAGAGGATTGACTTAGAGAAAATACTTAAAGAGCAGAAGTTAAGTCTTACTGGGGTTATTGATGAGGAAACCATAATAAATGCAGGGCAAATTATTGGCGCTCAGCTGTTGGTTTTGGGAAGCGTTTTAAAAGTGGGGAAAGATTACCAAATTAACTCAAGATTGGTGAATGTCGAAGATGGAAAAATCTTAGGTGCTCATTTTGCCGCTATACCATCCGAAGAATTTGAAAAAGAGGCAGAAATGTATCTCGCCCTGGTGCCCAAAAAGCAAATTATAGGTCTATATGGGAGCGTCGGTTTTTGGAATTCCCGCGCAAATGTAGTTAACAAGATTAATTTTAGTCAGAACTCATTTTCGACTCCAATTCCAGAAAATTTTAGTGTAATCGGAGTCCCTGCTAAACTGACTACTACCATAATTTATTCAGGTATCGGCTTGCGATATTTCCCTTTTAAATCAGCGATGCTTGATTGTTGGGGAAGCCTCACACAAAACACAGTGAGCAGTTCACTAAATTTGATAACTACAACAGATGGTAAGGTGGGTTCTCCATTCGGTTCTTATAACTCTATAGGATATACAATTAAGAACCCTTTTAACACTACTATTAACTATGTTCAACATTTTGGAAAAAAACTTTCTCTGATTACTGGAGTTGGAACAAGTTATTTTGATTTAAGCATAAGCAATTCATTTGTGACAAGTATAACTTTCTTAGATGGCAAAGTCTTCAGTGCTGTAGGAAATGCGTCGGATACCGTTATCACTCAAAAATCTTTTTTCCTTCCCATGACTCGCTTGGGGTTTGAATGGAGACCTCAAGAACGATTGGGTATAAATGTCTTGGCTAATTACTTAGTAACAGAGAAGACATTTACTGTCAATTTAGACGGCAGGCAATTTTTAGGCCCACCTGATCAAAAAGGCAACTTTAATTTTCCTTTAATGGAATTGACGATAGGTAATGAACTTATCTTTAACAGCGTGATTGTTTTCTATTTTTAGAAAAGTTATTTTAGAGGGATAGAGGACGTGGATTTAGATATGGCTGTCAAACACTGTATGTTTCACTCAAATTTATAGATATATGCTGACGTTCCCAATGCTCAAATCGTTTTGAATACTGAGCATTTCGCTGAAAAGACACGCTGTTAAATACCTCGCTTGCAAGGTCTAGATTTTCTTGGTTGGAAGTTATAGTATCTATGAGTGGAGGCAATAATGCTGGACCGTGTAGGATATCTTGACAGATACGTATCATAAAAAATACTCTATGTCTGAGAAATATTTGACATGAAACATTATGAAAATTCAAAAACTTAAGAATGCCAGTAACAGGTAATATGGAGGATCAAATTGACTGAAAACACATTTACTTTGAGAGGTAGTACATCTAAAACCACAGATTACTCAATTGTAAAAGAACTTTCCTATGTCTTTTTTATTATTTTCACATTTCAGTATTCCTTCGTATTAGCAAAAACTGCGGCAACCCCACCAACAGATAAAGAAGCAGCATTAATTGAATCAAAAGCTGTGATTCAGTCGAGTCCTCTCTTGGTCTCCACGACTCCTCTTATTTATGTGCTTCCACCCAATGAAGATAGTGTAGTAGTGGGTCAGCCTATTTTAGGTGCAGGGAATATAGAAAAAATTGGCTTTAATGTTCCATCGGATGCGATAGTGGGTGAAATGAACAGGATTATTCAGTTTACTGGGAAAGGTGGGCCCGGGATTTTTGATGTCACAACTATTGAGCCCTTAGGTGGGTCTGTCGATATCGTACCTGCAGTGACAATTAGGGAATTTACCAAGCCTATAACATTTACTTTTACTGTAAATTCCACGGTTTTGACGACATTACTTCGCGGACGTGATCCTTCAATTGTCAAAGCTGCCTACTTTAATGGAGCTTCTTGGATTGTCATCCCAAACTCCAAACTCAAAGGTAATAGTGTCGAATTTTCAGTAACACATCTAAGTTTATTTTCAATTTTCATAATGCAGCCGTTTTCATCTGGATTTTCGCATCTGAATGTCTACCCTAATCCGTATGACCAATCCAAATTGAAGCATACAAATCTTGGTATTGTTTTTCAGGGTTTGCCGCATAATTCATCAATAAAAATTTACGATGTCTCCGGATCCATTGTGAGAATAATAGCCGCTGGAAATTCTGTGTCAGCGGTGTGGGACGCAAAAAATGAAGACGGTGAAGATGTTGCGGTAGGACTCTATATATACGTAGTTACAGATTCATCGGGTGATAAGAGATCCGGCAAAATTGCAGTTAAGAAATCGTAATGAATAAGAACCTCAT